>JBEQAN010000142.1:0-4472 GCA_041640315.1 Leptospiraceae bacterium | reverse complement strand
TATCCTTTGTAAGTATTCTTCCAAATGCGATTTTAGCAGATATCGCTGAATATGATGCAAAGAAAACGGGCATACCTAAAGAAGGAATGTTTTTTGCTGCGAGAACTTTTTTACAAAAATTAGGTCAAACGGTAGGAATTTTTCTTTTTGCTGTATTGATTTTATTTGGTAAGGATCCGGGCAATGATTTTGGTATACGATTAAGTGGTATAGCGGGTTTTTTATTATGTTTATTTGCATCAATATTTTTTGCAAAATATAATGAGAAAGAAGTTTTAAAGGAGCTCAGTGAATAATTAGTGCGAAAGCTTCCATCGCTCTCGAATAGGAATATAATCTTTATTTAGGGGAAGTTCTATCCTGGCGATGGTGTTTTGATTTTCTTTGTAGACTCTAAAGTAATCTGGGTTAAAACCAGCTTCTTTGATTAATAAAATAATTAGCGGTAAACCCAATCCTTCGCCTTCTTCATAAACAATATTATAATTAATCATAAAATCTATTAAATTTTTTGATTGCATTGCTACTGAAAGACTTTTTCTAAGTCTTTTTTCTTCTTCTGGATGTAATCTACTATTATTGATTACATATATAAGGATTTTTTTTTCATCGATATCAACTAATAAGCGTACTTTTAAGTCTAAATCTCTTAAAGCTTCGATCCAATCCGGATCTTTTATAATTTCATCATATTGTGAGAAAGAATTGGAACTATATAATTTTCTGTAATAATCTTTAAAAGCTTCTAATCCTTTAAAATAAGAATCTTCATCTTCGAATGAATAGCCGTTTTTAAGAAAGAACATTCTTTTTAAATTTGCTTTGGTTGCATTATTGATTAGTTCGAATACAATTTGAAATATTAAATCACTTATACCAGGTTTTGAGATTTTGACTTCTACCTCGTCAAAGAATTTCTTTAATCTTTGTTTAAAATCATCATCAATTACATCTAATACAAATTCTTGTTTTATCATTAAGAAATTCAATAAAATTTATGATCAATAAAATATTGATTACATATTTCAAAGAAAAATAAAGAGATTTGCACAATCCAAATTAATTTTTGTTCCATAGATAAATTATGAAATTCTGTATGCCCATCAAATTCTTTTTCATCTAAAAATTTGATAATTTGCTTAATTTTTTCCATTTCTAAATTGATACTTTTGTTAAGAGTCATCATATAATTTACTCCCAGTCAACAAAATAAATGTTTTTTTTTTGAATTTTTTTAACATTGAAGAATCTTTTTCATCGAAAATATAAGCAATTAATATGCCAAAAGTATAAAAGTTAGTTTGTTTCTTAGTATTTTTATCAATGAATTTCAAATAAATTTGAAAACATTGAGCGTTTTAAACCCCTTTATTTGTGTTTTTTCATACTAATTAAAGGCACTTTTATAAGTTTACTGTTCCCAAAAAGATGAGGATTCTATAAACTGAATGAAGAAAGTTAGATTTTGCTCGGGTAAGAGTGTTTTTTCTGTTGTATGGTTTTAACAATGTATCATTTTTACCACAGTGTTATTTTTAGTGTTTTTTTTATTTTTGGGAGTACTTATTCAACATCTTCCCAATCTTCTCCATAATGAAAGGTGATTTCTTCATGTGGCATAATTGTTTTGATAGCATAGAGTTTATCTTTTCGGAATTCTGCATTCGGATTAGAAGAGTGATTCAAATATCTTAATTCATTTTTGCCATCAATTAATTTCCATCCCCCATGTTCTTGTTGAACCCATAAAACATAGGTACCATCTTCTAAGACAGTGATTCCTTCATAAGTTCCTATATACTCATTTTTTCTAATTTTTCTTTTGGCAAAAACCCCTAATCCATGGATAGGACTTTTTGCGATGTAAACCTTTTTTTTAAGGGATTTATCTGAACGCTTAGATGGTACGAATTCTTCTTCCCTAAGAAATTCTTTTTTTTTATAAAGCTTTTTGGTTTTCATGATTTTGATCTCATGCCTAGTTTATCCTTTGGTGAAATAATTTCTGTAATTCTAACACCAAAATTTTCATCAATAACTACAACTTCTCCTCTTGCTATAAGTTTCCCATTTACTAATACATCCACATGTTCACCAGCTTGTTTATCAAGTTCAATGATGGTTCCTTCTCCCATTTCTAAAATATCTTTTATGTATTTTTTAGTTCTTCCTAATTCTACTGTAACTGTCATTTGAACATCTAATAAGAGTTCAACATTAGGGGAGGCTAATCCTTGAGTTGTTGTGCTAATAGAAGGAAATTCCACTTCTTTTATGGGAATAGGGGGTGCTTCTTCTACTTCTTCTGTCGTAACTTCTGTTGGTTTCGTGGTTTTTTTCTTTAGATAGTTTAATAGATTTTTAACGAAGCTAAAAGGAACAATCACTAATATTTTACAATCTACTAAACCACTAATACTAAAACTGGCTTGAAATCTAAAAAAATATTCTTCTGTAAGTTCTTCAATGAAATCACTACCATTCATAACATTCATACCTATTGGGGTAATGGTTTCTCCACTTCTTGCAGAAAGATGTGATACAAGAGAATAAATAAGAACACTTAAAGAATCTTTAATAGTAGCAATTTGTGCAGCGTCTAAGGGACTATTATCAGCATCACTACCATCACCTCCCATAATTACGTTAACGATTTTCTGAGCTTCTTTAGTAGGTATAGTTAAAAACAATTCACTATTGATTGAACCACTAATTTTTGTTTCAAAAATGACATTATTTCCTTGTAAATCTTTTAACACTTCATTTTTGCTACGAATATCTGAGTTGGGATTAGATAAGTCCACATTTAGATTTAGCATTAGCTGTAATCCCGTAATGCTTTTTGACAAACCTTGTAAAAATTCATCTTCGAGATTATTTCTTTCAAGGGGGGATAAAGAAACTTCCTTACTGATAGGAGATTTTTTCTGTTGAGTTTCGCCAGTCTGAAAAAAATCTACATTCCCTAGGAGTGCATCAATTTCTTCTTGAGACATATTCGCATCTGTCATATTTACCTCCACGAATGTTAATTCTTCAAGTTTTATATATATAGAAAATCATATAAAGTCAATCTTTTAAAACTATATCCTTGTATAAACAATCATAATATTTATTTATCTTTAATTTTTAATGATTATTGTAGAAATTTTTATAAGAATGGAATGTTTACTCAATAAAAATTTATCTAAAAGATGAATTTTTTCTCTCTTGACTGATTGAGAAATAGATTTTTTGTTTAATTCAACATGTTAGAACACTATAAAGTTCTTGCAAGAAGGTATAGACCACAGCTATTCAAAGAAGTTGTTGAACAAAATCATACTATCTCTGCTTTAGAAAATGCTATTAAAGAAAATCGCTTAGGATCAGCATATTTATTTTATGGTCCAAGAGGAGTAGGAAAAACTACCATTGCAAGAATTTTGGCAAAAAGAGTGAATTGTCTTAATCCTCAAGGGGTTGAACCATGTAATGAATGTGAATCCTGTAAAGAAATTTTATCAGGGACCTCCTTAGATGTAATAGAAATTGATGCTGCTTCCAATAGAAGAATTGAAGATATAAGGGATTTAAGAGAAAATGTTAAGTTCAAACCTATTTTAGGGAAAAAAAAGGTCTATATTATAGACGAAGTGCACATGCTTACTAAGGAATCCTTTAATGCTTTATTAAAAACCTTAGAAGAACCGCCTGAACACATATTATTTATCTTAGCTACAACAGAAATTAATAAAATACCAGAAACAATCTTATCAAGGTGTCAAATATTTACTTTTAGAAAAGTCCCTATAAATAGACTTCAAAAATATTTAGAAGAAATTGCTATCAAAGAAAAAATTCGTATTGATAAAGATGCATTGTTTCTAATTGCAAAAAAAGGTGATGGATCTGTTCGAGACAGTTTATCTTTTTTTGAGCAAGTAATCTCTTTTTGTAATGGTGACATTACAGCTGAGAAAGTTCGAGAATTAACAGGCAGTTTTTCTTTGGATTTATTTTTAAATCTTACAAATTCATTATTTACACAAACCTCACCAGAAGAAATTCTAAAACCAATTTCAGAAATTTTTGATGAAGGAGGAGATTTAGAACGATTTATCTGGGAATATCTCGAGTTTTTAAGATTATGTATTTTAATTTCTAAAGGAATCAAAAACAAAGATATTTTGGGGATTATAGGAGAAGATTTACAAAAAATTAGTTCCATGGTATCCAATATTTCTTTTGAAAAATTGTTTACTATTTTTGATGAAGTATATCAACTTAAATCCAGATCTTATTTTCTTCGAATTAAAAATTCATTTGAAGCAAAAATCCTATTAGAACTAACCATTTTAAAAATTCACGATAAATTACAGAAGCCTACATTTGATGAAATTATTCATGATTTAAATCAATTAAGTAAATTATTAGAAGGTCAAGATATCTCTGAAGAGTTTCTTTTTAAAAAAAGTGAAAGTCAATTGTTA
>JBEQAN010000141.1:0-4484 GCA_041640315.1 Leptospiraceae bacterium | reverse complement strand
ACTCGTGGTGGTTTACTAGAGCCTTTCCCAACAGATAAAACACCATGAAAACCTTGTTTTTCGAGATCTTTATCTTTGATTACTTTAAAATTTAGTTTATGATTTTCTACTAGCTTTTTTGCAAAGAATTCATAACTTTCTGGATTTAAAATATTTCCCGGCAAAGAAGAAAGATAGCGATGTGAATTTGTTAATTCTGCTAAGTTTTTAGCTTCATAAATGATTTTATTTAGATCTTTTGAATTGATAGAACAAATAAAACCTATATCCACTTTGGTTTTTTTATGATTTTTTTGATTTTTATAGATGGCAAGGCTAAAACCACCTAGTTCTATAGAATAAATGATGGTTTTTATTAGTTCTTCTAAACTATAATCTACTACATAATCAAAATAAATAAAAGATTCTGTTGTTTTATTATTTTTATGAAACCATGGATCATTTTTATTTTCTTTATAAAGGTTATTCCAATTTAGTAAAACTTCTTCAAGGTAAAATGGAATTAAAATTGTTACTTTTGACGGTCCTGATGTAGTTAAAACATTTCCAAGAGATTTAAAGGCATTGAGTATGATTTCGGGATGAAATTTGTTCTTTTCTCCTAATCCTACAAAAATATAATTATGTGTTTGGTAAATCTCACCTAATTTCTTACGAAAAATTAAATCGTCTCTTAAAAGATTTTCAGTGATAGATAAAATGGATTTAAGATCTTCATTACTTATTTCTTGAAAAATAGGGATGATCATAATAGAATCTTTGAGTTCAGTAGGGTGAAAATGAAAAATGGATTTGGGGATGTTAAATTCATATGCTTTTGACTTCTTCTTTAGTGCCATAAAATTTCCTTTTTGTTTTACAAATCACTTAAATCTTTTAAGATTTCAGCAGTATGATTTTCTACTTTTACCTTAGGATATACTTTTAAAATCAAAAGATCTTGGTTTAAAATAAATGTAGTTCTATTTATACCTTCAAAAGTTTTTCCATACATCTTTTTTTCGCTCCAGACACCGAAATAATTACATAATTCTTTTTGTTCATCCACAATTAAGGGAAAATTCAACTGGTATTTTTGTTTAAATTTTTGATGGGATTCTAAGGAATCTGCAGAAACTCCTACAACATTATAACCAAGTTCTTTAAATTTTTCCAAATCATCGCGAAATGAACAAGCTTCTTTTGTACAACCGGGTGTATCGTCTTTAGGATAAAAATATAAAACTAACCCTTTTTCTCCTAATAGCTGTTTTAAATCTGTTTTTTCACCATTGTCTAATAAAACTTTAAAGTTTTTAACTTTTTTGTTAGCCTGTAGAAGTTCTGGCATATCAACTCTCCATGATTTTGATATAGTTTATTTGAATTTTATCTAAGACTCTTTAATTCGTTTTCGACCTCGAAATCCAGAATGATAATCATGTTCGTAAAGAATATCTGGTTCGTTATACTTCCAACAGTAATATCCTTTTCCATTATCAAAATCAACTAACCATAAACCTTTAACTTCTAATCCTAATTCAATCATTTTCATTGCCCATAATTGAATTAATCTTTGAATTTCTTCTTCTTTTTGTTCGTGGACATTTTCTGGTAAAATTTCTTTTAATTCTGAATTAAGTTTTTCTACTTTAAGATAATATTCTTCTGTAATTTTATAAATTATTGGAAATATTTTTTTTGCTTCTTCTAACGTCCAAATTTTTCGATGAAGTTCCACAAAAACCAATTAAAAAAAACTTTATAAAATTACAAGAAAAGAATGACAATTTTTTTAAATTTAATTTTTTTTACATCTATGAGTTCAAGTGAAAAAGAGAAGATTCATAAAGTTGTAATTATAGGTAGCGGCCCAGCAGCTCATACTGCAGCAATTTACACTGCAAGAGCTAATTTAAATCCAGTAATGTTTGAAGGATTTATGGCGGGAGGTATAGCAGCGGGTGGTCAGTTGACTACCACTACAGAAGTGGAAAATTTTCCTGGTTTTCCAGATGGAATTTCTGGACCAGAACTAATGGAAAGAATGAGAAAACAATCCATACGTTTTGGTACGAAAATTATTACTGAAACCATTTCAAAAGTGGATTTTAAAACAAAACCTTTTAAACTTTGGAGAGAAGGATTAGAAGATGATGAGCCAGTTTTGGCACATTCTGTAATTATTGCAACTGGAGCAACAGCAAAACGACTCAATATCAAAGGAGAGGAAGTATTTTGGCAACGTGGGATTTCCGCATGCGCAGTATGTGATGGAGCATTACCAATTTTTCGCAATAGACCACTCGTTGTTGTAGGTGGGGGTGATTCAGCTTGTGAAGAGGCAACATTTTTAACAAAGTTTGGATCTGTTGTGTATTTAGTTCATAGAAGAGATAAATTGAGAGCTTCTAAAATTATGCAAGAGAGAGTTTTAAATCATCCTAAGATAAAAATCATTTGGAATTCCATCGTTATCGAAGCACTTGGAAGTGATGTATTAGAAAAAGTAAAATTACAAAATACGGTTACAAATGAAATTACTGAATTAGAAGCTAGTGGTCTATTTTATGCAATTGGACATAAACCTAATACTGACCCTTTTATTGGTCAACTGGAACTAGACGCTGATGGATATATTATAACCCAACCCGGATCAACACAAACAAATATACCTGGTATATTTGCTGCTGGAGATGTTCAAGATAAAAAATATAGACAAGCAATCACCGCAGCAGGGTCAGGATGTATGGCAGCGCTTGAGTGCGAAAAGTATTTAGAAACAGTTAACGATTAAGAATTTCTTTATTACTCTTTATTACCTTTGTATAAACTTTAAAGTTATACAAAGGTATTGACACTCCTTCTATCCCATTTTTTCTTACCAGCAAAGAATGATTTTTAATTCTAATGTATATTTGTATTTCTTTATTTTCGTAATTTTAATTTACTGGTTATTAGTTTTTTTTAAAGCTAAATTATATTGGCAGAACTTCTTCTTATTATTGGCTTCTTATTTTTTTTATGGATGGTGGGATTGGGTATTTCTTAGTTTAATTTGGTTAAGTACGATTCTTGATTTTGTCGTTTCAAATAATATAGAAAAAACACAAAACGAAAAAAAAAGAAAATTATTTTTATGGATTTCTATCTTAGGAAATTTATCAATTTTGTTTATATTTAAATATTATAATTTTTTTATAAATAATTTTATAGATATACTGAATTATTTGTATAATATTACGAAGTGGGATATTTTTCTGTACGATAAAAATAAAATTTTACTTAATGTATTACTACCAGTTGGAATTAGTTTTTATACGTTTCAAACTATGTCGTATACAATTGACGTATATCGAAGAATTATACCAGCAGAAAAAAACTTTCTAAATTTCTCTTTATTCGTTTGCTTTTTCCCCCAATTAGTAGCTGGACCTATAGAAAGAGCCAATGATTTGTTACCTCAAATTAAGCAAAAAAGAATTATTACGATTGAAAATATTGTAAAAGGAATTTGGTATTTACTATATGGATATTTTTTAAAAGTAGGAGTTGCGGATCATTTAAGTGAGCATGTAAATAAAGTATTTTTGGAAAATGCTCAAGTGTATTTTCAGTATCCATATCTTGCGAAGGGACATGGAAGTGGGCATATACTTATTGCTGGTATGGCTTTTGCATTTCAAGTTTATTGTGATTTTGCGGGCTATTCTAATATAGCAAAAGGATCAGCGAAATTCTTAGGGTTTGAATTAAGTGAAAATTTCAATTGTCCAGAATACTCAAAAAACCCTGTTGAACTCTACAATCGTTGGCATATTACTCTAAACCGATGGTTTACAGATTACATTTATATCCCCTTAGGGGGGAATCGGATGGGAGAATGGATTCAATATAGAAATATTTTCATAGTATTTTTTATCTCTGGTTTATGGCACGGAGCGAACTGGACATTTATTAACTGGGGATTATTGAATGGCTTTTACGCAATATGTTATATATTTTATAAAAAGCATTTGTATAATAAACTTACAAATATAAGAGAAAAATATCAAATCTTACCACTAAGTTTTAGGAATTTTATCTCAATAGCAATTACCTTCACTTTATTTGGATTTGCCGCTATTTCTTTTCGAGCTTATGACTTTCAACATTCCCTTATTTTATATCAAGATCTATTTACGAATTGGTTCATTAGTCCAGAGAATCAAAGAGTACCAAATTTTATAAAATATTTTTTAGATATTTTTAAAATTTCTTTACCAGTTTTAATTCTTGATTATTTTCGCTGGAAAAAAAACGATCCTGAATGGATTTTTAAGATCCCTTTATGGGCTCAGATTATGATATTTCTAATTTTATATTATATTATAATATTAAATGGAGTATTTGGAAAAGATGTTATATATTTCGCATTTTAAAAAGTTATTGATATGGTTCATAGTTGTAATTATCCTTATTGAAGCACTTGTAAGGATTTTCCCCATTTATAAATTTGAAAAAAC
>JBEQAN010000140.1:0-4487 GCA_041640315.1 Leptospiraceae bacterium | reverse complement strand
TGTGATTTTTTTTATTATACCATGCTCCTGTAAGTATATAGTGGGTTTCTTTAACTCCAACTTCACTGATACTTCTTTTCTCGCCTATGATTTTATTATAAAACTCTGGAAAATGTGAGGCGGGAACTTCTTTGATGGGATAACAAGAGCCAGGTAAAAGTAGAATAGTCATTGTTTCTAAATTTTCTTTTCCTTTGATTTGTTTTAAAATTTGACCTCTTCTTAATTCTCTTTTATCAATTTCTTTATCAACTAATTTAACAAGTTCAATTAAACATTCTACTGTAATGGGAGTATTTAATTCAAGTTGAACAATCTCTGGTAGTTTTGGATTAAATTGTACTTTATTTTTCCAAAGTTTTAAAACTGGATTAAGCGTTAGGATTCCGTGTTTTTCTTTATAAATTAATGAGTATTCGTTTGCAGCCATTCTAATAGGTTTTAAACGTTGTTTTAAAACATTTTTAAAAAAATCTAACATTTCCTTTTCTTGAAAAGGATTACCAGCAATAAAATGCTCTGGTATGTTAAATTTTGTTAAATATTTTCTATCTTCGATAAAATTAGAGGATTTAAAAGAAAAACTATTTTTATAAAATTCTAAAATCTCATAATTAACTAATGACATATCTTTAATAATTTTTAATATATCATCTTTGATTTCATTTGTTAATTCTTCTTGTTTTATATTTTTAAAAAAATTTATAAAATCTTCAATTGAATTTAATAAATTTATTTTATAAAGTTTTAATAATTGATTCAAATAAATATTATGTTGTAAATTGAGGAATTCTGTCAGTTGATAAATACTGTTTATTTTGTCTTCTATGTATTGATTCAATCTATTTTCGTTAAAATTAATTGATTCCTCCGAAATTATGTCTGGAAAAATTTTATTTCGACTGTATTTGTTATATAATACTCTATACTGTTGGATTTTTGTTTTAAGAATTCTATTTTCCGTAAATAGAATTTTTCTTACAAAACGTTCCAACTCCTGTGGGAAGATAGTATATTGATTTAGAATGAATAATAATTTGTATTCATTCAATAAAAGTTTTTGATCAAAAAAATATTCCAGTAAAATTTTTCTTTCATAATAGCTTAATTCATAATCATGATTTTCTTTTATTTTATAGTATAAACTAACAATAAATTTATTTTCGTATGTGATTTCTATAGACAAAAGTTTATTTATTATAAATGTATTTAAAAGATGTTTTATATGATTAAAAAATTGGTTGTTATATAGGTCTTTAATAAATTGTTTTATAGTTTCATATAATTCTAATTTTTTTTGTTCCAAATTCCATAATGTTCTATAAGGTTTCAAAAATTCATTGATATCTTTAGTTATATCTTTAAGATAGTAGGATAAATAAAAAATTCTATATTTTGTTTTAAAATCTTTTGTTAAATTATATTCATATAAAATTTTTTTATGAATATTCTTTGGTACATTTGTCCATTCCTCATTTTCTGGAATCCCTAAGTCTAAAAAAATGGATGGAATGATAAAATCTTTTTGAAAAATATTTTTATCATTAATAGATAAACTTCTTGCAAGCATTACGTCGATATAGTAATACCAAATATGATGAAATCGTTTTGAACATTCGTAAGAAAATGTAATGAGTTCTTTTTCTAATATCTCTATGGGTTGATCCCATTGAATAGGTTCTAAGGTATTTTGGAATATACTCCATTTATGGGAAAAAATGTATTCTGGTTTAAAATCTATGGTTTCAAATTCGACTTTCCTTGGTTTAAAAGAAATCCTTCCATCATTTCTTATATAGACTCCAGCAAGTTTATCTTTTTCAATAGTTTTTAAAATTTTTTCCATTTATTCATAATTAAATAATAAAAATGTGTTCTAAGCACTTAAACTTTTTCTATTATATTTTGATTTTATGATTTTAAACAAAATTTCATAAAGTTTTTCATCATAGTCGGGATTTACTATGTATACTATTCTTCTTGAGTCGTCTTGTAATAGTTCAAAATGAGCAAAACGCCTATCAATTTGCATTGTATCAGTGTCAAAACCATAAATCTGTAATTTGGGAGCTGTCTTTATTAATGGCTGAATTGTTGCTATTCTATCTACACCAGGTTTACTCTGATAACGTGTTGTATTTGTAACTTGACCTGCCTCAAAATATGTATTCCCACTTGGAGTGGTATTTACCATTATGATAAAATCACCTTCTCGAATGGCTTTTTTGTTATCACAAAGACTTATTGCAGTGTGATCCAAAAATTCTCGGATTGTTCTTTCGGGATAGGTATAATAGGAATTATTAACAATCATTTGTATTGCTCTAATAGGAGAAAAGGCACCTCTCCAAGGAACCTTAGAGGTTAAGGATGCAAATTCAGAAGCTAAACACAAGATTGCTGCATCTTCATCATAGGGAATATCTTGTTTTAATAATTTTAATTGTATGTTGATATCTTCTACAATAGGTTGTTTTTTGGGATCATTTGAAAATTTTATTTGTAGTTCTTGGAGTTTTTTAATTAAAAAATCCTTTGACGGATAGTTGTTAGAATTAAGATCATACCTCATGGGTCTATGATGTACCAAAACATTTCTTTTTATGTTATAGTGAATACTACTTTCATGGGCTATCAATAAATACGATAAAAGAGGATGTCCTTTTATATAATTCATTTCTTGCAAATTTAATCCATTCTTATCTGGTATTTGCATTTTGGAATAACTAATATCGCACAAAAGAGCACTCATCATTAAATGATTCACACGTTTATAAAAGGAACCATCTTCTTTATAATTTTGTGCAGAGATTCCCCGAGTTTTCATTGCCATTGCAACAACAACCCTTTTGGTTGCAAGTTCAATTTCATAGTCATGTTTACTATCAGTCAATAATTCAATTATGTTAATTAAACCAGTAAGAGAGTCTGGATTATTTTCGAAATCTTTAAAAACCTGAGTTAATTTTTCACTAGTTTTTCTTGCTTGAATTGACGTTATTGCAGCACGCTTAAGACTGGAAAAAATAGCTTTTGCTTCATTCGTAAGATCTTCTGCATTTTTTTTTGTTAGTAATTTTGTGTCTGTAAAACCCTCTGGGATATCTCTTTTTGTTTCTTTAATTCCGAGGGTTTCACTATCATTAGTATCATAATAAAGTTTCCCTTGTTGAGTATATTTTAGAAGTCTATCTATTTCTATTTCTGATGCATTTTTCTTTTTATAAATGATGATTTGTCCTTCTTTGTTATAGAAATGTACGGGTATTTCTTTGGTCTCGACAATTTGTTGTAGAATCTCTGGTGTAAAAACGAATAATCTATATTCTTTATTAGCCATAAATCTCAATATAAATCAAAAAAAATATTTCCTTAAAAAAGCATATTTTTTTAAAGGTTTATAAAATAAATAATTTTTTTATTGTTTTTTTATTTATTCTATCATTATATTATTCCTACTGAATCCCATTAAAAAAATATAGAAAAAAAATATATTTCATAAAAAATGACCATATGGAAAATAGACCAGAAATTGTTCCCATTGGTGAATTACCCCCCTTAGGTGTAATTCCAAAAAAAATGTATGCACAAGTAATTCGAGAAGAGCGATTTGGAGAGCCTATTAAAGCTTTTCAAATCGAAGAAATAGAAGTACCAGAACCTGGTCCAAGAGAAGTACTTGTTGCTGTAATGGCTGCTGGTGTAAATTATAATAACGTTTGGGCTGCATTGGGTTATCCATTAAACGTAATTGCAGCAAGAAATAAACAAGGAGAGAAAGAAAATTTTCATATTGGTGGTTCTGATGCTTCTGGCATTGTTTATAAAGTAGGAAGTGAAGTAAAAAATGTAAAAGTAGGAGATCATGTCGTAATACATTGTGGCCAATGGAAACATGATGATCCTTGGGTATTGGCTGGTAAAGATCCTATGCTTGCTCCTTCTCAAAGAATATGGGGATATGAATCCAATTGGGGCTCTTTTGCACAATTTACCTTAGTTCAAGATCATCAATGTTTACCAAAACCAAAGCATTTAAGCTGGGCAGAATCCGCATGTTATATGTTAGTTGGTGCTACTGCTTATAGAATGTTACATCATTGGGAACCTAATACAGTAAAAAGCGATGATGTAGTTTTAGTATGGGGTGGTGCTGGTGGTCTAGGTAGTATGGCAATTCAAATTGCAAAAAATGCGGGAGCAACCGTTGTTGCAGTGGTTTCTGATGATTCGAAAATTGAATATTGTAAAAAACTTGGTGCTGATGGAGTTATAAATAGAAATAAATTTAATCATTGGGGCCCCTTAACAAGTGATATAAATAAACCAGAGGTATTTGCTGAGTGGGTAAAAAAAGTACGAGAATTTGGAAAAGCAATTTGGGAAATTACAAATAAGCGAAATCCCACCATTGTTTTTGAACATCCCGGAGAATCTACCATACCTACATCCATTTATGTTTGTGAGACTGGCGGTATGGTGGTAAT
>JBEQAN010000139.1:0-4500 GCA_041640315.1 Leptospiraceae bacterium | reverse complement strand
AGTAAAATCTGATTTAATTCGAGTATAGCTTTTAAATTTACTTGTAATACTTGATCCCATTGTTCTTCTTTCATATTTGCAATTGTTTTATCACGTGTTATTCCAGCATTATGAACAACACCGTCTAATTTCCCAAATTTATTTTTGATTTGAGTGGCAATTTCTTGATAGGAATGGGGATTCATTAAATCCGCTAAGATAGGAAAACCATTCAATCGTTCTGCAACTTTACCCAGATCTTCTCCAGCCATAGGATGATCTACCAAAATGACTTTTGCACCCTCTTGTGCTATTAGTTCTGCAGTTTTTTCGCCTATACCACGTGCTGCACCAGTAATTAAAATATATTTTGAATCTAAGGATCGATAAAAAGAAATTTCTTTTGGAGCTTTTGCTAAATTATTTACAATAAATACTTGATTATCGACAAATGCTGACAAATCAGACAATAAAAACCTAATTACACCATCAAGTCTATCTTCTGCTTTGTCTTTAACATAAATAATATTGGCTGTACTTCCTTTTTTACCTATTTCTTTTGCTATACTTCTTGTAAAACCTTCTAACCCACGAGAGCAGGATGCCCCTTCTATGGTTTTTTGATCTTCCATAGCTTTTGCAATAATCAATATTCTACCATTAGAAGAAAGTTTTCTAATATTTTTATTAAAAAATTTATAAATTTCTTTTAATTCATCAACTTTATGAATTTCTGTTGCATCAAATACTAATGAATCAAATTTTTCTTCCTCTTGTAAAATTATTCCACCAATACCATTTCGCATATTACTATAAATTGAATAAACTTTATCTTTTATAGATTCATCTAAATAAATCTGAGCTCCAGACTGAAATAACGTAAGTGCTAAAACTTCCTGAATTTTTGTTTTTCCATAACCTCCAACACGAATTTTTTTACTTTCAAGAATTCGTTCTTTCCAAGGACCATTATAACGTTTCAATATAGGGGGAAGGGGTACACCTATAGTTTGTGCTATTTGTTTTGTTAAAGGATTCTTTTCTAATTCTAATAATAAATCATTCATACTTTACCTCCTCAAATTTCATTAGCGAATTGAAAAATTTCCTACAACGTATGCTCTTGCTAATCTTGCATCTGCTAGGTAAAATTGATTAGAATCTCTTAAAAAATATAATTTAGGTTTTGCAGGTAAAAATAATGGTTTTGTAAATTTTACTTCGAGTTGATGGATTTTATTTACATCTCCTGCGAATAGATTATTATTAATAGCTTCTATACAAAATGCAGCAGAGGCAAAACCATGCAGAATTACACGTTTTAATCCCATCATCTGAGCATAAGGTTCAAGCCAATGAACGGGATTAATATCTCCACTTAAAAGACTATAATTTAAACCTGTATTACTTTTAAAAGAAAAAGAAGCAATTTCTTTTGCCTCAAAGGGTACAGTAAATTCTTGAGTACTTGTAGAATTTTTAGTTTTAAAATCCTCTTTTTTTGGTAATCGAATTAATGTTGTTAGATATGCAATTAAAGATTCTGGAGATGATGATGTTTCTGTTATCACTTTTGTAGTAAAATAAAGAATATTATTTTTTAACTCAATTTTTTGTAATTGAGCTTTTAAATAGAGTTTTTCATTTCTTGGTAATTGACTACGTATTTCTGCTCTAAATCCAGCATTCATAATCTGTATAAAATTAAACGGTAAATCACTAAGAACACGTTCTATTATTGGAAAAGACCATTGTGGAAAAAAATGAAATGGGATAAATTTTTTGTATCCATTGAGATTTCCTCTTACGAATTTGATGTAATCATCAATTAATTCATTAGAACGCGGAGGAACTACTTCTTGATACTCTGGAAATTGTTTATTTAATAATTCTTCAATATTCACTTGTTTTTGATTAGATTGCATTATTCCTTGTATTGCTGCATGAGCTATCGCTTTCAATACATCTCCCTGTTGAAAGAGATATAAAGGAGATACCTCTGGTATTTTAATGAACTCCATAAGTTTAAACCTCCTAAGCTACTCTTACTTTGTCCATATAATTTGACAAATCCTTTAAGATACGATCTCCTAAGGTGGTAATTTCTTTATAATGTGCCTCTACTCTTAGATTAGCTTTTTCGAGATACTTTAAGAATAATTCCTCTCGTTCTGGATATTTTAAAGCTTGATTTAGTAGAATTTTACATACCGCCACATCAATTAAAATTTTAATCAAACGTTCCGCATGTAGTAAAGCAGGTGCAAAATCTCTTTTGGGATCCCAATTGCTACTTATAACTTCAATCCATCTTTCTATTGGTACGTTTTTTAATGTGGAAACTTTTAATGCTGTTACTTTTGCTAATAGTAATATCAAGGTATCATAAGAAATAATTTCTAATTTTGCAACATTTCGAATTCTTGGATCAAAATTGATCATTGCCTTTGTTCGAGCAGAAATATATTTTTGAATGAATTGCTGTGGTTCTCTAATAATTTCCATCATAGAATCTTTCATAGCCATTAAAGCTTGAATTTGGCTCGTTCCTTCATAAATAGGAAAGATAATTGAATCTCTTAACAATTTTTCTACTCCATATTCTTTTATATAACCATAACCGCCTAAAATTTGAATTGCTTTTCTTGCAATTTCTACAGATTTTTCAGAAGCATAATATTTTAATAGGGGCGTTAATTCTCTCGATTTTTTAGCATGATATTTTTGTTGTTTTTGAATTTCATCTCTACCAGGATAATTTAAGGGTAAGGTTAATAGTAAAATTTCAAGACGCTGATTCATTTCTTCATGATAGGCAGATCTCATCGCAAGTGCCCGAATTGCTTGAATATCAGTTTGCATGTCATCTAAATATTCAGCTATCATTTCGTGTTTATCGATGGTTTTACCCATACTTACACGTTGAGATGCATATTCTTTTGCTTTTCTATATGCAGACTCGCATAATCCAAGAGCTTCAAATCCTACACTAATACGTGCATTATTCATCAATAATAACATTAATTTAAAACCTTGACCGCGTTTTCCAATTAATTGTGCAGGAGCTCTATCAAAATTTAAAGCTACAGTTGCAGAAGCATGAATACCTAATTTTTTTTCTAACCCAATGATTTCTATATTTCTTTTTTTATTTCCATTTTCATCTTCTTCCCAAGCTGGAACATAGAAGAGAGATAATCGATCTAAACCATAAGCGAACTTATCATTACCATCAAATTCTGTTTTGGCTATGACTATATGATGCTTTCCATGACCTGAAGTTATAAAAATTTTCTGTCCCGTTACATACCAATTTCCCTCTTTATCTTGCTCTGCATAAGTTCTTATTGCTCCCATATCACTACCAGCACTTGGCTCTGTTATATCCATACTACCCCAGCTATTACCTTCAACTATATCTTGAATTTCCTTTTGAAACCTTGTACGAATTAATCTTGGGGGATCAATCTGAAATTCTGTGGTTCCTTCTTCTATGGAATATTTTAATAATGCGAGAGCAATTCCTGTATGGAAACCATAATGATTCATTACAGAACTATCAGCTCTTGCAATCATTTCTGCATTTATAAAATACATAATAAAGGGACAGTTCATCCCCCCAAGTTCTCGAGGAATAGACATCCCATATAATCCCATTTCTTTAAAACGTTCAAAAATTCTATTGAACTCCTCTGGTGCATAAACTTCGCCATTTTTAAATTCTAATCCATGTTCATCTAACTTTAGAGAAATAGGAGCGATTTCCTCAGCAGCCAACTTCCCAACTTCGTTAAGGATATCCTTATAAAACTCCTTAGCTTCTTCTACTGAAGAAAATGCATCCATTGCTTTGTAATCAAATTCAACAATGCGTACAATTTCATCCCATGGTATTTCTTTTTCGACGTAAAATTTTAAATCTTCATTATCTTGATAAAAATTAGCCATATACTTCTCCTTTGATTTTAATGGTTTTATTAAAATATCATTAAAGATAAATTACATTCATCTGTACTTTATCTTTAATGAAGATCATTCTCAATCATATAAGAATGATCTAAATACCAGTAAAACTAAGGGAAAAAAATAGTCAATAAAAATAATAACAGTATTGTCATTTTTTTAAAAAATTTTTTCAAAAAAATATAAAATTCTAAATTGGAATTGACTAATAGTATGGATAAAATTAATTTTATTCTAATATGGGTTTAAGAGAGGAAAAAAAGAAGATAAATAAAACCGCCATATTAAACTCTGCAAGAAAAGTTTTTATTGAAAAAGGATTTTATCATACTAGTATTTCTGATATCATTCGAGAAACAGGTTTGTCGCGTAGTACATTCTATTTGTATTTTCAAGATAAGGAAGAAATCTTTTCTAAATTAGCTGAGCAGATGTATCAACAACTACTTACAGATTTGATTAAAATTAATAAAGAACTTAAAGAGTCAAAAAATAGCTTTAAAAAAAATTTAGAGGATAGTTTAGCATCTCTCTTTAAAACACTTTATGAACATCAAG
>JBEQAN010000138.1:0-4531 GCA_041640315.1 Leptospiraceae bacterium | reverse complement strand
CCTTGCATTTTCAAAATATTTTGCATAAACAACATGATTTACATGCTGAAATGCATCCATTTCTCCCCATGCTACTTTTTGTTTATAAACATAAGGGAATCGTATTTTTGGTATCTTAAAATTTTTCAATGGCATAACACCATTTTTGATATGAATTATTTTAAGTTAATAACTTTTTTAAAATATTTATAAAAATTTATATTGTCATTTACTCTTTAATTTAATTTTTTTTACTGGTATCAATTATTTTTTTGATTTATTAAAATAATAAAAAACTCTGGATATAATGATTTATAACGTATGAAACCATTTATCTCGGATCACAAATTAAATTATATCGATAAAAATATTTTATCATGGATGAAAGAACAACCATTTGAAACTCTAATACATTTTATATCTGGTCAATCTATTAAATATTTACGAAGTGAACAACAAACATTAGTCTTTTCTGTTCCCGATGAATACTATTATAAATTTCAAACTATTTTTATAAATTTAGCGAAAAAAAAAATAATAAAGTTCTTCAATTACAAAAATTCCTTTAGAGTTATCTACAACAATTTTTTAAATCAATTTAAAGAATTTCATTTTATAATTCAAAGAATGTTTGTATATCCTTATGTTTTAATCTCTATTGATCGATTAAAATATGACTACAAAAATGAACGATGGATAGCTAAGAATGAAGAGGACTTAAAAGATTATCTAAATGGATACATAAGACTAATTAAACCTAAGGAGATTGATTTAAGACATGCATTTCACTTAATTGTATATACCGCAATGTTAGATTTTAGTATAGAAAAAGAAACGATGGAACTACTTCGAACAAAAATATCAAAAGAAGAATTTGATAAACTTGATATCAATTTTTTAAGAACACAATTGATAAAAATTTTATTATATCCTAAGCCAAGTACAGCGTTTTTTCATTTAGATGAATTGAATCTCTTAGAGTGGTTTTTACCAGAATTAGCACAAACAAAAGGATTTAAACAATCATCGAATTATAAATATGATTTGTTTCATCATTGTTTATATACCTGTGATTCCATAAAAGAAAGAGCACTACACTTTAGATTAACAGGGTTATTATCCAACATAGGGAAAATTCACAAAACTAAAACAATACAAAACGGAAAAACCATTTATTTAAATCATGATGTAATAAGTGCTAGAATTGCTTATAAAATCTTAAAACGTTTTGAATTTGGTCAAAACATTATCAGTAAAGTTTATTTCTTAATTAGACATCATATGTTCTATAATGAAAATAACTTAAGTGATAAAGCCTTGGCAAAATTCTTAAATAAAATTTCTGATTCAGATTTAAATGATTTGATTCTTTATAATTTATCTGAAAGAAAAAGCAACCATAAAAGTTTACCGTATCCTCCCCATATAAGAAAACTATTATTAATACAATATAAGGAAGAACAAAAAAAGAAAGAATTAAAAATTAAAGATTTAACAATTAATGGAGAAGATCTAAAAAAACTTGGAATCAAGGAAGGTCCTATTTATGGAAAAACTTTAAGATATCTATTAGAGAAAGTAAAAAATAATGAAATCGCAAACGAACATGAGATTTTATTACAAAATGCGATTCAATTCATAAATAATCAACAATAATAAATTTTTTTATTGTTATTATTATATTAACCAAAATTGACAAAATAAAAATAAAAAAAAATTCAATCATAAATGCTATTTAACTCTATTTTATATTTTATCTTTTTTTTTATTTTATATACGATTTATTGGCTTAGTGGTGATGTTTTAAAAAAATACATTTTATTTATTGGTTCTATTATTTTTTATGCTACATGGGGACTAACAGAAGAAGGTTTAATAGGAATACGATGGACATTTCATTTTTTTAGTATCATTATTATTAGTCATTTTATAAACATTTTAATGTTTAAGTTTCCAAATTATAAGAAACACTTATTGACAATTTTGATTATTATTTTAGTTAGCAATTTATCTATTTTTAAATATGCAAATTTTTTTATTCAATTTTTTGATGATTTAGGAATACCAAAAACGATTTTACCTGCTCGTGGAGAAGTATTCTTACCTTTAGCGATTAGTTTTTATACGTTTCAAATTATGGCATACTCTATCGATATCTACAGAGGTCTTATTAAGGAAAAGCGTTCATTTTTAGATTATTCTATATTTATATTATTTTTTCCCCAATTAATAGCTGGTCCTATCATGCGATATAGTGATTTTTTTGGACAAAAGCCAAAATTAATTCTAAATTATGTTTATACGGGTTGTTGGTATATCATAGGTGGGTTAATAAAAAAAGTACTTATTGCAGATCCAATCGCTAATATTATTTTTCCAGTTTTTCGTTCTCCAGAAACATTTGAATTTTACCATATACTTTTAGCAGGGGCTGGTTTTTCTATTCAGGTCTATTGTGATTTTTCGGGATATACAGATATTGCAAGAGGTTCTGCTTTATTATTTGGTTATGTTATACCAGAAAATTTTAGTGCACCATTTTTTTCCCGCTCTGCTAGAGAAATGTGGCAACGCTGGCATATTACCTTAGCAACTTGGTTAAGGGATTATATTTACATACCCTTAGGCGGTAGTAAAATCTCTGAAGTGCGAACTTATTTAAACCAAATCATTACCTTTACCCTTGGTGGATTTTGGCATGGAGCAGATTATACTTATATTGCGTGGGGAAGTTTTTGGGGATTTCTATTGGCAATAGAAAGATTTTTTGAATCAAAACTCAAAATAAAAACCGTTCCAGAGAAAAATATTATATTAATCTTATTAAAAGTACTTTTTATATTTTATCTCTTTGTTTTAGGGGCATTAATGTTTCGCGCTCATAATGTAAAAATCGAAGACAAGGAATTTCGCTCTGTTGAAATCATGTTTCAACTTTTAAAAGGGAGTTTTGCCAATCACTCAAATAAAATAAAAAACGAATTCGTTGAACATGGAGGAGATCTAAGTTTTGTTGAATCCATTATGGGATTAGATTTTTTAAGTATGAATCAATTACCTTATATGAACACCTTCTTCTTAATGGTTCTTATGACATTATTTTTTCATTGGATTCAATATAAACCAGAAAGTTTCCAACACTTAAGAAAATATGATTTTTATCTTTTACTTCTTATTGGTGGAATCATTTTTGGCTTTGTTATTCCCTCTTTATCGCAAACTGGACACCAATTTATTTATTTTGTATTTTAATTTATGAAATTAAGACAAACAGTACTTATAACAATATTAATACTTTCTTTGGGAATTTTACTATTGGGGATCATTCGATTCTATCCTACATTAAATGCAATATTTTTAAAAATCCATCTTAATTGGAATACCTATAATAAAAATAATATTACATTTGATTTTACATTGCCCTCAATCCCTAAAGGAATTATATTGATTATACCAGATCAACGAATGAATAAATATTGGAATACTTATAATATTGAAACCAACATGGGATTAAAGTTATCACAATTATTTTATCAAAAAGAATTCATCTCTATAATTTTTGATAGAGTTGATGCATCAATTGAACCTAAAAAATATTTCCCACCTTCAAAATTAAAGAATCAATTTAAAGAAATCTTAATTCATTCCTTAGAATGGAAAAAAGAAAATTTTCCAAATTTAAAATTTCATATATTAGCGCATGGAGATGGTTGTAATGGACTACTAATGGCACTTAAAGAAGTAGCGGTAAGTAAAATTGACTCAATCATTTTAACACATTGTGGTTATAAAGATTCCCTTATGGATTATTACTTAAGTATAATCTTTTACACCATGAAATTAAATCAAGTAGAAGAAGAAATCATAAATTTAGCAAAAAAAGAAGCCTTAGAATGGATAAAACAAAACAACTATAAAACAATAAACGAAGAAGAATGGAAAAAAATTCAAAAAGAATTTATTGAAAAAAATATCCATCCAGATTTAATTGCTTTTCGAAAAACTTTATCAACCTTCCAATACGAAGAAAATAAAGATTTTTTATTAGAATCTAAGAATATCTATTTTTTTGATTTATTAACAAACGCTATTAATAATCAAATAAAAATTTTTCATATTATATCTTTATTGGATGAGGAAATGCCCCAAGAACAAATGGAGGCAATCGAAACATTTCATAAAAAAATGAATCAACCACACTACAGTTTATATATTCTACAAAATACAGATCATTTTTTATTTTATTTAGAAAAACAGCTAAGATCTCCTATGGAATTCTTAATTCATCGACAAAATCCATTTAACAAAATATCAGATGAATTTATAAATATAATTTATGAAATTTTAGACTAATTTTTTTTTCTTTTTCTTTTATTTTTCCATTTTATCTCATATAAATCTTTTCTTCGATCTAAGAGATTTGTGACTGTACCATGGATATGAAGTTCCTTTAATAAATCTAAGTCTAAATCTACAATCAACGTCATTTCTGTATTAGGTGTTGTTTCCCCACTGATGGCATTAGTGGGGAAAGAAATATCAGAAGGTGTAA
>JBEQAN010000137.1:0-4545 GCA_041640315.1 Leptospiraceae bacterium | reverse complement strand
AGAGTTGATTTTATTTCCGCCCATGGTATTTACCTCCCATTTAATCTACTTCCAAATTTTTTTAATACTATTTTCAATATATCTTATAATTTTATTACTCTATAATGTAAGATTAAAAAAAGTAGGTTCCTACGAAGCCTTATTTGGTGGTCTTATATTATTACTATTTACAATCAACGATATCTTACATGCAAGAAGTATTATTCAAACTGCTTTTCTTACTACCTTTGGTGTTCTGATTTTTATTTTACTTAATGCTTTTAGTATAAGTAGAATTTTTGAACTGACATTTTTAAATATAAAATATATTATCAATAGATTAAAAGAAGAAAACCAAATACTCAATGCATTGATTCCAGAAAAATTCCTCTTACTTTTTAATCTTAATAAGAATGATGTATTCAAATTAAATCATAAAATTAAAGAAAACTTGATTATAACATGTATACAAATTACACCAAATGACAATAAAAATTTATCTAATTTTTTTATTTCAAAAGAATTCATTAGTAAAATTATTACCATTTCTAAATTTTACCATGGTGAATTAGAAAAGTATGATGAAGAAAGTCTTATTTTTTTATTTCCACTGAATAAATTCGAGATCTTAAATTATTTGAATGAAGTATTTACCCTCTATAAAACTACGAATTATAATGATTTTTTACTTTCTATAGTTATTCATGAAGATGAAGTTGAATTTGAACCACTTAAAATAGGAAATGAAATTATTTTTAATATTTTTCTTAGAAATAAAAATATTTTAAAAAAAATGCTAGAAATTTCTCATACTTTTAATATTTCAATTCTTCTATCAGAACCTATAATGAATCAATATCATCTTTTAGAAAATCTCAATGATATTCGTTTCGTAAAAAACTTCGAATTCAATAATTATAAAATTCCCCTGTGGGAAATTTATGAATTTGATAATGAGAAATTAAAAGATCATAAAAGTGAAACTAAAAAAGATTACATTCAAGCTTTAAAATTTATTCAAACAAAATCGTTTCTAGATGCAATTGAACTATTAAATAATATTTATAAAAATAATATATATGATCTTTTATATTTATATTATATGAATCAAATCCTTTTTGAACCATCCATTATTAAATTTATTGATGACATCCTCATTGCTTATGAAAAACCTTTCAACTTCAATTATGACGTAGGAAATAAACTTATTAACTATCAGCATGAATTACTAATAAAATGTATCATCAAATTAAATTCATCAATTAAAAAAGAAAGTGTGATTGATAAATACCAATTCATTGAAGATACCTTAACATTCTTAAAATTATACTCTATTGTACATTTTGCCACAGAAGAATATTTAATGAAAATCATAAACTATGAAAATCTAAAAGAACACATGATAGAACACGAAGTTTTTATTTCAACAGTAGAATCATTTTTTACTCAAATTTTGTGGCATAAAACGCATAAAGAAAAAGACATCTATACATTTAATGATATTAAAATTTCTATGATTGAGAGTATTGCAAATTATTTACAAAATTGGATTATCAATCATCTCTTAATTTCTGATATTCAAGGATATGGTAAACATTTAACTCAAAAAGAGAAAATTTTATTCGATAATTGGTTTGACTTATAACAACATCAAAAATATAATTTTAGCATGAAATTACTTACTGAAGAACAAAAAGAACGAATATTAAGATCCGTTCAGATGGCTGAAAAAAGAACATCGGGAGAAATAGTTCCTTACATTGTAAGAAGTTCTGACTTTTACTTCGAAGCTTTTCTAAAAAGTGCTCTTTTTTTTAATTTCTTCTCACTCGCTATAGTTTTAGTAATATATGAATTATATCAATTGGGATATATTAATTTATGGTCAGAATTCTATGATTATTTTAATATCCAAAATATAATTTTTATCACTTTTTTTATGTCCATTGTTGGATACATTATATGCTATATACCCCCCGTAAGGAGATTTTTTGCTGGGAGAGATTTAATAGAACGTAGAGTCAAAAGTAGAGCATATGAAGCCTTCTTGGAAAGAGAGGTTTTTAAAACGAAAAATCGAACTGGGGTTTTATTATTCATTAGCTATTTAGAACATCGCGTAGTAGTATTAGGAGACACAAATATCAATCAACATGTATCTCCAAATGAATGGAAAGAAGTAGTTCAAATGATTATTGATGGCATTAAAAAAGGAGATATCGCTACTGGAATAGAAAATGCCATACAAAAATGTGGAGAACTTTTAGAACGATCTGGACTCATCATTGAAAAAGATGATAAGAATGAAATTTCGGATGAAATCACAGAAAAATAATGTCAAATCGGTGGTTCTGGATCCCCAATTCTACGAGAAAGCTGTTCTAAAAGAAATAAAAAGAACGCACCTAATAAAATTAGAACTACCGCTATCGTAATCTCGTGGAATCCAACCTCTTTTTCTAAATATTTAAATGGATAGATCTTATTTAAACTACCAATTAAAAAACCTGTAAGACTAGCCATAGTATAAGAATGATATTTTTGCAATAAGTATTTTAATAGTTTTACAAAAGATAATAATCCCGTTGCAACTCCCATTAAAAATACTATGATTATATCCAATTGTTTTTCGTGTAATGCTCTTAAGATATATTGATATTCTCCAAATAAAACTAAAATATATGCTCCAGATATTCCGGGTAAAATCATGGCACAAATTGCAATCGATGCAACAAAAAAGATCCAAAGATATCTACCAAATCCTTGATGTAAAAAGCTCGTAAGAAATTCAATAGCTACATTTCCTTTGATTTCTACATAATCTTCTTTAGATTTAATTCTTAAAAATAAGGATGTGGAATCCTTCTGTGCAGTATAATGTTCATTACTTTGTAAATCCGAAACAAAAAAAATTTCTTTTTTGGATTGAAGGATATGAATTTCCACTTTACTAAGATCCTCTTTAGGAATATCGAAATGAAATTTGCCAGAATCATCAAGTTGGACTGTTTTTATTTGTTCCTCTTTTTTTATTATAACTTCATACTCTTTGTAAAGGTTAATATCTGTAATAAAAAATAAAGCAATAGCAAAAATAAACATTAGGAAATATTCCAATAAACCATGATTCATTTTCTTATAAGGGATGGTTATGGAAAAAAGAATTAGTCCAAAAAATACAGAATAAGTATAAAAAGGATATTCCTCCATTAAATAAGGAATCAATCTCGACATAGATAATATCCCACTTCCTATTCCTAAGGCTAAAACTAATAAAAATGTATAAGGTATCTCTGTTTGGATAGATGGTTGAAAGATTTTTTTTAATAATTTTATTATCTCCTTGAACTTTATAGAAGAAATAGCATAGATCAAGTGTTCATAAATTCCAGAGATAAAAGCAATGGTTCCGCCAGAAACCCCTGGAATGATATCCGCAGCCCCCATAGAGAAACCTTTAAAAAACAAAATGAATTTCGAAGAAATGGATTGATATTCTAAATCAACTTGATTTTTCATGCTTGATCCAGTTTTTTTTGATTCTCATTTATTAAAATTATAATTTGACTTTATTTTTTTATTTTTTTATTAAATTTTAATTCAAGAATGTTTACTTTGAATAAGATTTTAAACGATGTTACTTGACGAAATTTTTATAGTTTTTTTTTAGTTTATTCCAAAAAAGGGTATTATCAATGAGATTTGATAAAATCATACTAATATTTGTTTTCTTAGTAATTAACTGTAAACAATACGAAGTAAAGATAAAAGAAGATAAAATACAACCAAATGAAAATATAAATAGTCAATGTCCAAAAAATCATGACGAATTTATTCAACACTTTATTTTTAATAAGTTTGATGTCATTCAAAATAGAACAAAGCTTCTTGCTGATTATTATCCCTCTTCAAATGAGAGAAGAATTGATTTATTCTTTCCCTACATTAAAAATTTAGGTGGTGGTTATATTGGAGTGGGTACAGATCAAAATTTTACTTTTATCGCATGGGCAAAATCAGATTATGCTTATCTTATTGACTTTGAGTTAATCGCTGTCTATGTAAATCGTTTACATATATTATTTTTTCAGCATAGCGAAAATTTTGATGAATTTAAGAATTATTGGTCTTTAAAAAATTCTCATACATCACTTAAACTCATAGAGCAAGAAATTCAAGATCAAGAAGAAAAAAAGATGTATATAAAAACTTTTTATAAAGCAGTTCAAGCAGTTCAAAATCGCTTTGATGATTTCAAATATATGAGTAAAAATTTTAATTTTCAATCTTTTCACAATAACGAAGAAGACTTCTTGTATATAAAAAAACTTATAAGCGAAAATAAAATTTATCCAGTTTTAGGTGATATCAATGGAACCATTACATTTCAAGAAATCAATCATGCATCCAAAAAGTTATGTATCCCTATCCGTGTTCTTTATCTTTCCAATGCAGAAGAATATTATCGCTATCCAAAAACCTTTAGAGATAATATAAAAAATATGTTTTATGACGAGCATTCTTTAGTTCTACGAACAGTAACTACTGGTGCTAAAATTTTTGGCT
>JBEQAN010000136.1:0-4705 GCA_041640315.1 Leptospiraceae bacterium | reverse complement strand
GTTAAAATAAAAATGATACATGTTGGTCTTTTAAATGGTTTGTTATGATTTTAATATTGTTTTGAATTGATTCTGAAGTGTCAAAGGAAAAAAACAAGAATATATCCCCCATGTACCCCAGTACTATTTCATTCCACAATTTAACCTTTTTTTATAATTTTGTCTTTTATTTACTGGTTTTAGATTCTCTAAATTGAATGATTTCATACAAATCAAAACTTCTCTAAGGCAGGCTTGTTTTAATAAGTTCACAAAATCCAAGATCTTATAAGAATGAGTATCTACTTGAACCATAAATCTTTAGTTTATATTGCTTTTTCAATTTCAATCAAGGAGAATAAAATTTTTTTTTCATTTGATATTTCTTGAAAAGTTATATTTAATAAAAAAAATAATCAATTTTATTTTTTTGTAATTATCAATTCTTTACTGTTTAATATTTCGCATTATGTTTTCATGAACGTTTATAATGGTAAAAAAACTACAAAGATAATCTAATAAGCCATATAGAACTGTAAAATTTAAAGGTAAAAACACCTTCACTAAAACGTATGATATAATCCTTATCATTATAAAAAGGAGACTTAACGAAATAAAAATGATATTTTTTTATACATTTAAGTATGAAATATAATCGAAAATTTACTCATAAAAAAATAATAAATTCTTTAAAGAAAATGTAAAGAATTGACATGGAAGGTAGTATTTTTTTAATATCGATTCATATGAATAAAAAGCTTTTTGGGGATCAATTTATATGGGGTGTTGCAACAGCTGCATATCAAATAGAAGGTGCCTGGAATGAAGACGGGAAAGGTGAATCTATCTGGGATCGATTCACCCATACAAAAAGTTCATTACCATTCAAAACAAGAATCTATCAAAATCAAAATGGCGATATTGCATGCGATCACTATCATAAATATAAAGAAGATTTAGATTTAATGAAAGAATTAAATATAACCAATTACAGGTTTTCTATAGCCTGGACAAGGATTTTCCCTGATGGAACCATTTCATCGAAAAACCAAAAGGGGATTGATTTTTATCATAAATTGATGGATGCATGCTTAGAGAGAAATATAACTCCTAATGTAACAATGTATCACTGGGATCTTCCTCAAGCTTTAGAAGATAAAGGAGGATGGAGAAATCGCGATACTTATTTAAGATTTTTAGATTATGTAGATTTTATTACAAGAGAATATCGAAGTAAAGTAAAAAGATGGTTTGTTTTAAATGAACCCTTTGTATTCACTACACTTGGTTATTTTTTAGGGATCCATGCACCGGGAAAAAAGGGATTTGCCAATTACTATCCTACTATCCATCATGTCGCGCTTGCACAGGGCGATGGTGGAAAAATAGCAAAAAGTAACTGCCCAGAAGCAGAGATTGGAACAACCTTCTCTTGTAGCCATATAGAACCTATTTCCAAAGAAGGATTATTGGGAAACCTTCATGTTAGTGCCGCTACACGATTCGATGCATTATTAAATTGTCTCTTTTTAGAACCTATGTTAGGTTTAGGATATCCAGTGGATAGATTACCTTCATTAAGAATATTAGAAAAGTTTTATCAAGAAGGAGATGAGAAACGATTAAAGTTTGATGCTGATTTTATTGGCATACAAAATTATACAAGAGAAATTGTGGAATGGTCTCCCTTTATGCCAGTAGTTTGGGGACGTATTATTGAAGCAAAAAAAAGATGTGAGAAAACTACAGAAATGGGATGGGAAATTTATCCCGAAGGTATTTATCATTTATTAAAAAAATATGCTTCTTATAGTAATGTAAAAAAAATTTATGTTACAGAAAATGGAGCGGCATTTCCAGATAAAATTGTATCAGAAAATGGAGTTAAAAGAATTCATGACGAAGAAAGAATTAATTTTCTAAAAAGTTATTTAGAACAAGTTTTAAGAGCAAAAAAGGAAGGAGTACCAGTAGAAGGTTATTTCATATGGACTTTTATGGATAATTTTGAATGGGCAGAGGGATATAGACCAAGATTTGGTCTTGTTTACGTAGATTATGAAACTCAAGAACGTTATGTTAAGGATTCTGGTTATTGGTATAAAGAATTCTTAAGTGGAAAGGATGTTTAATTTATTCATAACAACTATACTTAACAAATTTAGAATTTTCTATGAAATTTTTTTGGTAAAAAGATTTAAAATTTTTTAACTTTATATAATAATATTCTTTTTTGGTTTGTTCAAATCTAATTTCGTTTCCATTGCTATCTATACTACCACCAAAGGAAGTTCCCGGATTAATGCACTCCGGGAAGGTTTTAGCTATACTCATAGAATTATTTATGATATTGTAAACATAAACAACTTCATGATTATAAAGATAAAGCTGTTGGAAATTTTTTGGATCCCAACTTACTAAACGATCCCCAGAATATGAAAAGGATAGATCTTTTTCCTGAATTAACTGAATTTGATCTTTAAGAATTTTGTAAATTTGTATCTTATTAATTTTATTGATTACAAAAATTTTTTCTTTGTCTGGAGAAGGTAAAAAATACTTCGCCTCTACAAATTTAAATACTTCTGAAGAAGAAACCTTCCTTTTTGATAATGATGAATCTAAAAAATAAGCTCCTAAATAACTTTCTATACCATATGGTTGTTCTTTTTCGCCATATAAAAACAAATATAGAATTAAATCTTGATTTAAAACATATACAGATTCTGGAATAATCCAAAAATCAAAAATTATAGGGGAGGATTCATACTCTTTTTTTAGTCGATCTTTTTCAATTTTAAATTGTGTAATATAAATCTCTGTTTGATAGTTTCTCTTTTTAGTGGTACCTGATAAAGGATGATCTATTTTTTCTTCCCAGCGAAGATAAATTTCAGCAAAAGTATTATCCTCAATAAAAGAAAAATTCGGAAAGGGTTCATTCTTCTTATAAAAAATCATATTACAATTCAAAAATAAGGGAGAAATAAAATATATAAATAAAACTAAGGTAAGTTTTTGATATTTAGATATCATAAAGATCCCAATTTCTCTCGTTTTTCTTCTGAGTCCCATTCTTGATTAGAAAAATCACTTAATTTGTAATAATTTTTAGTTTTATAGGTAATAGATGTATAGGGAATATAAAAAAACAAAGGTTCTTCTTTTGGTTTTGCATTAACAATTTGATCCATTTTTGAAGGATCTTCAAACCAACTTGCTGGGAAAGGTAAATTTTCGCAATAACCTCGTAAATCTCTTAATTCAAAACGACCTTCAATTCCTTTATCTCTAAAAATTTTCCCCCAAAAAATAAAGGGGATTTTCTGTATCCCAGGTTTTAAAATCTTTTTATAAGTAACCCAATGTGTAGGTTCATCAAAGTCGATGGAAAATAGATTTGCCTGTAAATGATATTCGCATTCCTTTTTTACATCAAGATATGCATTAATTATTAAATGACCATCTTTTAATTCTTCTTCAAATTGTTCCAAAAATTCTGCTATAATAAAAGGACTAGAATAAAATCCTTCTTCGATTTCTACTTCTTTACCTGTTACATCAATTTTTACTTTCACCTTTAATGTCAAATTTCCCCAATATTTTTTATCCTGAGAAGGAATTTTCCAACTAAAGGTATAAATTTGATCTTTTTCCTTATCTGGTTGAATTCCCGCATCATTATATTCAGGTGTACCAAGGCGAATATTTCCAAAATATCTATCAGAATAGATTCCTGCTTCTAAAATAGTATACTCAAGAATATTTCCTTTATTATCTGTTATTTTTAAAGTTCCAATTAAAGTATCACCGTAGGTAAGGGTATGACGATTAAGTTGAAATAAAAATAAAGGATAATTTTTAAATTCTTGTTCAAGAATATCTTGGATTTCTTCCTCTGATTTTCCTTGTTTTTGTAATTCATCTATTAATTGCTTTAAATTTGTTTCATTTTTTAATCGTGGATTAAGAATTATCGGAAGGGGATTCGATTTTACAAACCATGGATTCGTCAAATCTATCATATTTTTATCTAAAGGTCTTGAAAAATGTGGATATCTATAATAATCTTTATATATCTCTAATAGGACTTCATCCGACAGTCCTCTCTCTTGGATAATTCTATCAATTTGTTCTGGAGTAAGAAATAGTGGTTTATCTTCAAAAAATTCAAAAGGCATTTTTTTTCTTAATGTAAATTCTTGTTCTGTTTTTTCAGGTTCTTTAATTAATAAAAAAACAAGAGCACCTAATAAAACGAAAATTAAAACACCTAATAATATGATGAATTTCAACTCTTTTTTCATGAATCTTCTCCGATTTCACAATAAAAATTATAAAATAAATTTAAAAAATTAAAAAATTAAAAAATAAATAAATTTTAATTATTATTAAAATGAAATAATCAATCCTAACATAAAGTTAGGATTGATTCTATATGGTTATTTTTATAAATTTTATTTACAACCTAAATTTAAATTTTTACATGCATTCCACTCTTGATTCATCGCAGTATTGATGGCATCACTACCATCACCAGAGTGTTGTCTATAATATCCATTTTTTGAGCCATTCCAGCTACTACTTGAAGAACGTCCAGTCCATATATAGTGATAACTATATCTTGTTCCAGAAGCACAGTTGGAATAACCACCTGTTGTATTAATCCCACAGGTTGAGTGAAATGCTACCGCACCATCATCTTCACCAGGTAAATACCAAGCAG
>JBEQAN010000135.1:0-4706 GCA_041640315.1 Leptospiraceae bacterium | reverse complement strand
TCTAAACTTTATTTTGTTCCTTTTATCAAAAGTATTCCCATTCAACAGATATATCCAGAACGACAAATTATAGAAGAACCAGAAAAATTAAAAAATTTAAATTTATTTTTTGATATTTATCCCTCTCCTAATATGCCTTCCATCAAAACTGCTAAAGTATATGTGGGTCAGTGTTTATTAGAAGGAACAAATTTAAGTGAAGGAAGAGGCACAACTAAGCCATTTGAGATCTTTGGTGCGCCCTATGTTGATATATATTTACAAAATCGAATTGCTGAAGATGAAAACCTTAATAGAATGGGTATAATCCTAAGAAAAATTCGGTTTATACCCGTTGCAAATAAATATGTAAATATTCCATGTAGTGGTTGGCAGATCCATATTGTTCAAGAAAAAAAATATCATGCTTTATTAAGTACCATGGTTTTTTTGAAAATAATTAAACAAACTTCTAAAGATTTCGATTGGTATAGAGGTATTTATGAATTTAAAAATCAATACCTCGCAATCCAATATTTGTTGGGAGACGATTTTTTATTTAGGTTTTTAGAATCCAATAAAATCTCCATTGATGAAGTTTATAAGTATTTCAAGAAAGAAGAATTTCGTTGGCAAAAAAAAATAAAAAAATTTTTATTGTATAATATATAATTTATTTTTATTTCTTGAAATTTTCCTTTATATAAAATTTCTTGCTATAAAAATCGATAATAAAAAAAATTTAGTAAATGATAAAAGGGAAAATGATGAAAAAACATTATAAAATTATTTTTGCAATTTCATTAATTTTTTTTACCTTCGTTATTAATCTTTATATTTATTCAAATTCAAAATATATTAGGATTACAATTGATAATAAATATATACAATCTTATAAAAATGAACTTGGAAAATGGGTAATAAATGTTGGCTATAATAACCAAAAAAAACTAAAAGAATTAGCTCAAGAGTACGGAACTACCCCAGAGAAAATTATAAAAATTAACAATAATAATTTATTAAAAAAATATATATTTGTTCCCTATGGTGAGACTTATTTAATACAACTATTAAAACAGGGATATGGAAGAAGAATCTTTGAGCTTGAACCTAAAAAATTATTATGGCCAGTAGATAAGATTGATTTTACTTCTCGATATGGTCAACGATATAATGAATTACATACAGGTTTAGATATGGCTGTTCCCGTTGGGACACCCGTGGTTGCAGCAGAAGATGGAATTATAAAAAAAACGGGATGGTTAGGGGGATATGGTTATACTGTAATCATACAACATTATGATGGAAAAGAAACCCTTTATGGGCATCTCTCTGAAATACTTTTAGAAGAAAATGAACCAGTAAAAATGGGACAGATTATTGCTCTATCAGGGAATACAGGTCGATCTACAGGTCCACACTTACATTTTGAAGTTAGATATGAAAATGTTCCCTTAAATCCAGAGGATTTTTTACCAGAGGGTTTTTTTCGTTCTGATATAATTTTAATCGAAGGTCATAATGGTGTTATCGTACGACAAACTATACCCGATATTGAACATTCCTCATCAAATATATTCGAACGTTTATGAAATTAAAAGAGCAGTGGGAACCTGAAATTCAACAGGTTCTTGATGAAGTTCAATCTTTTCAATATTATCAACCCATAGCTGTATTTGATTTTGATAATACATTAATCTATGGGGATCAAGGCACAAATCTTATGAACTATTTAATTTTAAATCTTTATATTAAAGGAGATGAAGACTGGTTCTGGCAACCAAAGTATTGGTATAACATAGGTGCTCATAAAATCAATCAAATTAAATTTTTTTTTCAAAAAGCAACTAAAGAAAAAGAAAACTATCAATGGAGAATTGAATTATTAAGTCATATTTATCAAATATTTCATGAGTTAGAAAGAATTGACTTAGAAATTGCCTATAGATGGACTAAGATTTTTTTTGCTGGTTTTAAAATTCAAGAATTAAAAGAGTTTTCAAAAAAATCTTTCGAAGAAGCCCTAAAACAAGAATTTCAAGAGATTGATTTAGGGCATGGAATTACCATTCAGCAGGGTATACGAATAAATCCACTTTTAAAGGAATTGATTCATACATTAAAGCAAAACCAATGGGAAATCTATATTATTACTGCATCTCCAGAGATTGCCATTCAAGCTCTATCTTTTTATTGGGATATTAAAGAAGATCATGTCCTTGGAATGAAGTTAAAAGAAAAGAATGAAATTCTTTTACCAGAAATTGTTGAACCTTATACATATAATGAAGGAAAATATTTAAATCTTAAAAGAATCATCGATGCCCCTATTTTAATTGCTGTTGGAGATTCCTATCCCGATATTGAATTATTATCTAATGCCAAAGTTCCAATTTTTTTAAAACGAAAGGGTAAAGATCAATTAGCTGAACTTGCACGAAAAAAAAATTTTTTTATTCAAGAAGTAGAAGATGAATAAAATCTTATACTTAATAGGAAGACCAATTGGAAACTTAGATGATATTACCATTCATGCTTTAAAAATTTTAAAGGAATCAAAAATCATATTAACAGAATCTATCCGTTCTCTTACTACATTGCTAAATTATCATAAAGTGGATTATTTTAACAAAGAGATATATGTATATGATGAACATAAAGTAAAATTTGAAGAAATCAAAGAAACTTTACTTGGATATGATTCTATAAGTTATGTCTCTGATGCGGGTTTACCAGTATTTATGGATCCGGGCAATCAGTTAATACAATTTGCTAAGGAATATTCTTATACAATTCAGGTTATCCCTGGGGTTTCTTCCTTAGGGGTAGCCTTAGTGTATGCGGGTATTAATGAACCTTTTTACTTTGCGGGTTTTCCTCCTAGAGAAAAACATTTAAGATATCAATTTTTAAAAAATTTAAACCAATTCAATGTAGTGGTATTGTTTGAATCCCCACATAGAAATAAAAAATTATTAGAAGAATTAAGGGAGTATTTAAGAAATGATTGGAAGATTTATGTTTTTGTGAATTTAACTACAGCCAATGAAATGAAATTTGAAATTCATATTAAAGACATAAACACTATTATGAACAAAATTGAAAAAATGCCAGCTGTATTTATCCTAAGAAAAATCCACTAAAAAAATTTCCAAGAAAAATTATATAAAACTGCAAAAAAATTGATTTGAATTTTTTACTGAGTTAGATTATTTATGTTTCAAATGAAATCTTCTATTAGACCCGATTCTTTTGAACATTTCATAGGACAAGATTCTGTCAAAAAAAGATTAAAAGTCATTGTTGAATCAGCAAAATTAAGAAATGAAGCCATAGATCATATTTTACTCTCTGGACCACCTGGCTTAGGTAAGACTACACTTGCAAATATCATTGCTAAAGAATTAAATGTAGGATTTCATTCTGTTAGTGCACCCACACTTACAAAAATTGGAGATTTAGCAAAGATTCTATCAATTTTAAATTTTAAAGATATTCTATTTATAGATGAAATCCATCGTTTAAATCGTCCCTGTGAAGAGTTTTTATATTCTGCCATGGAAGATTTTTATATTGATGTAATAGTAGGAGAGGGTATAACAGCTAAATCCATTCGGATTCCATTACAAAAATTTACCCTCATTGGGGCAACAACGCGTTCTGGTTTTCTCAGTTCACCTTTAAGGAGTAGATTTGGTATTGAACTTAAATTTTCATTCTATTCCAAAGAGGAAATTGCAAAAATTATTTTGCAACTATCGAACGAATTAATGTTAAATCTAACAGAAGAACATGCTTTATATATTGCGGATTTTTGTAGAATGACCCCACGAGAAGCTGTTCGGATTATAAAACGCTTAAGGGATTATATTATTGTAAATCAACAAGATACCATCACCATGGATTTTATTAATCAATGTTTAAAAGAATTGGGTATTTATGAGATGGGCATCAACGAAATTGATAAGAAAATTTTATATTTGATGTATACCCGATATGATGGAGGTCCAGTGGGGATTAAAACTTTATCCTCTCTTTTAGATGAAGAAGAACGAACAATTTTAGAAAATCATGAACCTTTTTTGTTAAAAATGGGTCTTATAGAAAAGACAAAAAAAGGTAGAATTTTAACCTCCAAAGGTAGAGATTTGATAAAAAATGAAACTTATGTATTGGAAAACCTTCACAAAGGATTTTATTGATAATAAAAAAAAGATGGAATTTCATTTTTTTAAATATGCTATTGTAATTGTAATTATTCCACTTTTTATGTGGATTCATGTATTTCTTTTTCCTACAAGTATAAAAGAAATTTTCCCTTATGAAATTTTAACACAAAATAATCTAAAAATGCTAAATTTAAAACAATATCTTAAAGTTTATCCCGTTATTGTAGAACATAAAACATATAGTCCACCTAAGGGGGATCAAATTCCCGTATACTCATCGATTACTTCTGGTGGAAGTGGTGGCATCACTAAAGATACTGGATTCCATACCTTATCAAATGCTGATGAGTTTTTTATATCATATAATACTGTAGAATATGATAGAATTCAAAAAGCAACTGATACCAATCCCGTTAAACTACAAGATAAAAAATCCACTATAGAACCATCAAATGAAAAACTCACAGATCAAGGAAGTCGAAATAAAACAAAACAAACTACGGATGAAGATGTACAGCCTCTACCCACCAAGATTCCAGCCAACTATCGTTTTAGATA
>JBEQAN010000134.1:0-4715 GCA_041640315.1 Leptospiraceae bacterium | reverse complement strand
AAACCAAATTATTTTAAGATCTTCCGCATCATATTTGTCTAAACCTTTTTTGTGTTGAGTATTCTTTTCTGGCATGAGGGGAGGTGAATTTTTCTTCTGAATCCAATCAGTTGGTGCTTCTACTAAATTTCTTAACCATAAAGCGATGGGGTAAAATTGAACATTTGAATGTTCTAAAGGAACTAAATAAAAATAGCAAACTTCTTCATTACATTCTACATAAGCGACTAAATTTCCATAAGGACTAATTTCTTCGATCAATACATCTTCTTCATGATTGATGATATGTTTAGTCATTTAATTATCTTTTTGTTTTAATTGCTTAATTTCATCCCTAATTTTAGCTGCTTCTTCGTAGTTTTCTTCTTCTAAGGCTTTTTGTAATTGTTCTTGTAATATTTCCAATCGAGATTTTTCCATAATGGGATGATTCGTGGGTTTTGTTTCTTCTTGCGTTCGTATATCTTCTTCTTCATTGGTCAATAGAACTGCACTATCCCTAAAGACTTTTTTGTGCATATAAATGGGACATCCATAACGAATTGCAATGGCTACTGAATCAGAGGGTCTTGCATCAATTTCAAGGATTCTATCTTCATATTGAAGAATGATGGTGGCATAAAAAATATTACCAATCAAATCATTGATAATAATTCGTAATAATCTAGCACCTAACTGATGTAAAATGTTGACTATTAAATCATGGGTATTGGGTCTTGGATTTTTTATTCCTTGTAATTCATTGGAAATAGAATATGCCTCTAGGGGACCAATAAAAATTGGTACAGCTTCTTTAGTATGAATTTGAGTTGGTTTAAAAATCAAAGCAAAACCAACAGATGTAACGGATATATCAGATATCTTTACTTCTAATAATTCATCATCATTTATCATAATAATCAATATATTTACACATCAATAAATTTTCAATAAAGATTTTTTATTATAATGAGTCTACTAAACTTTTTTTGAAGAGAATCATTTTTGAATAAAGAAAGTTCAATTTTTAGGATTTGTGTATCATAATTTAACTCAAGAGGGGATTTTTGCTCTAATTGATTTAAATTGTAAAAGTTAGAAAGCATACTTCCTAAATAATCAAAGCACCAAAAATATTGGTTCATCCATCGATAGCCTTCTAGTTCTAAAAAAACTGATTTTAAAGTTTGATCATCACTATTCACAGAATAAAAACATTTCAATGAATCAAAATTTGAAACATGTAATAGCATTGATTGAACTAAGATTCCCATTGTCCATTTTTGTTGAAAATAGAGTTGGTTTGAAAGTTCTTTGAAGGTTTGATGTTTTTTTAATTCTAATTCAAGATTCATAGGATGATTGATGCATTGATGGCTTTGAAAGTCAAAATCATCACATAAATTGATTTTAGAATAACAGCTTAAAGAAAAGAATAATAAAATAAAAATTTTTTTAAGTCTCACTATTGACATAGATTAATCTTAAATCATTAAAGGTAGTTGTGATATCATGACTACGAAAAAATTTAGGGGTGTGTATAAAAGGTTTAAAACTACCTTTTTCAAAGTAAAAAAGGGTTTCTGAATAAATTTTTTTATATAAATAAATTTTATGCTTATCTTCAAAAAGAGAAGTTCTTACTACTTGATTACTTGTCACATAGCCCGGATCTAATTCCACAACAGGAAATCCATCTTTTTGAAATTTAGTTTCTAGTTGAAGGGTTTTTAAACGTATATCCACAATTTCTTCCCGTACAATGGGTCTTTCAAAACTTAAAAGATGATAAATATCATATTCTTTATTTGAAAAGTATTGAGATGCAATGGGAATGAGAGGGGTAAATTGGATTTCAAAATCAATTTTTCCAAAAAAAGCTTCTAAGTGATGTTTGATTTTTTTGATATATTCTTTATTGTCAGAATCATAACTGCAGACAATAAACAATCTTGCTTGTAAGTCTTTTTTTTCGAAGGGTGGTTTCCATTTTTTTGACACATATTTCAAAATTTATGAGATATATATTCAGTCAAATGAAAAGTTAAATTCTTTCATAAGAAAAGACTAATTTTAAAAATATAATAATTTAAAAATTATATTTAATCTAAATGCTTTTTCTATCAAGTAAGTTTTAAAATTTGAAATCCTAAGATATCATCTCATTGATTCTATTTATAAAAATTATTTCAATTTCTAAAATTTTTTATACCAATAACTAATTGAGATTTAGAATCATTTTAATAAAAATTTTAGTAATTTTATAGTAATAAATTATAATTTTGTTTGACAAGATTTTTTTTAAATGTCATTATAAAAAATATTTAAATAAAAATATTTAATTTTTATTTATAAAGGAGTGAGTATGTTAACAATTAAAAAAAACAATAAAAATAACAAAAATGGGGAGAATGAGAATATCAAAGATATTCTAAATTTACAATCAAAAGAGAAAAGTTCTGTATGGGAATATATGCTACAAAAAGGATATTCGCGTAAGGAATTCTTGCAATTCTGTGCATACGCAGCAACAACAGCAGGAATTGTATTATCAGACTTAGATAAAGTAATATTTGCCATGGAAAATAAAAAAAGACCCCCAGTAGTGTGGATGCATTTTCAAGAATGTACATGCTGTAGTGAATCCTTTATAAGATCAAGTCATCCTATCGTTGCGGATGTTGTACTTGATAAAATCTCATTAGATTATACAGAGACTTTACAAGCAGCTTCTGGATTTCAAGCGGAAAAATCCTTAGAAGATACTATACACAAGTATAAAGGAGAATATATTGTTTTAATTGAAGGTTCAGTTCCTACGAAGGATGGAGGGGTTTATTGTACAATTGGTGGAAAAACTGCTTTGCAAAGATTAAAAGAAGTTACTGAACATGCTGCTGCTGTTATCGCTTGGGGGAGCTGTGCATCCTTTGGTTGTGTTCAAGCGGCAAAACCAAATCCTACAGGTGCTACTCCCATCCATAAATTAATTTCAAAACCAGTAATTCGCGTACCTGGATGTCCACCAATTGCAGATGTTATGACTGGAGTTGTTACCCATCTCCTAGTATTTGGAAAAATTCCAGAGTTAGATTCTCGTGGCCGTCCAAAAGAATTTTATTCTCGTAGAGTACATGATACTTGTTATCGACGAGCGAATTTTGATGCTGGTTTATTTGTTGAATCATGGGATGATGAAAATGCAAGGAGAGGATATTGTTTATATAAAATGGGTTGTAGAGGACCTGTTACTTATAATGCTTGTAGTACAATGGAATGGAATGGTGGTTTAAGTTTTCCTATAAAATCGGGTCATCCTTGCATTGGTTGTAGTGAAGATGATTTTTGGGATAATGCTCCCTTTTATCAACATTTGGGTGGTGTTACAGAATTAAGTGCAGAGAGTACAGCAGATAAAATAGGAGGAGCTTTAACAATAGGAGTAGGTGTTGGAATTGCTGCGCATGCAATAGCAACCAATTTACGAAAAAAGAAACTTTTAACAAAAACAACTAATAATGATACTCCAAAAGAAGAATAAAAAAGGAGAGAGTTATGGCTAAAAGAATTGTTGTGGATCCCATCACAAGAATTGAAGGACATTTAAGAATTGAAGCGATTGTGGATGAAAATGGAATTATTAAAGAAGCATACAGTTCTGGGACAATGGTAAGGGGATTAGAAATCATATTAAAAGGAAGAGATCCGAGAGATGCCTGGGCATTAACAGAAAGAGCCTGTGGAGTATGTACCACTGTACACGCCCTTGCGAGTGTAAGAGCAGTAGAAGATGCTTTAAAAATACAAGTACCACAGAATGCAGAACTAATTAGAAATTTAATGTTTTGTGCACAATATTTACAAGATCACGTAGTTCATTTTTATCATTTACATGCTCTTGATTGGGTTGATATCGTTAGTGCCTTAAAAGCGAATCCCAAAGAAACGTCAAGAATTGCGCAATCTATTTCAAATTGGCCTAAAAGTTCTGTAGGATATTTTAGTGATTTACAAAAACGTTTGATTTCTTTTGCAGAGAGTGGACAATTAGGTATATTTGCTAATGGGTATTGGGGCCATCCCGCATATAAATTGCCGCCAGAAGTAAATTTATTGGCGGTTGCTCATTACTTAGAAGCTCTGGAATGGCAAAAAGAAATTGTTAAAGTACATACAATTTTTGGTGGGAAAAATCCGCATCCTAACTACTTAGTTGGTGGGGTTCCATGTTCAATTAATATAAACGAAGTGAATGCGATTAATACAGAACGCTTAAATTTAGTTTATAAGTTATTTAAGGATGCAAAAGTTTTTGTGGAACAAGTATATATTCCAGATTTACTTGCAATTGCTGAATTTTATAAAGAGGAATGGACAAAATATGGTGGCGGTTTAAAAAATTATTTAGCGTATGGTGATTTACCACTTAAAGGAATCAATGACCCGTCGGGATTTTTATTCCCGAGAGGGATTGTATTAGATAGGGATCTTAGTAAAGTGCACGAAGTAGATCCCAATGATAAAGAAGGCATAAAAGAATATATAGCTCATTCTTGGTATGAATATTCCAAAGGTGATAATGTGGGATTACATCCATACGAAGGAGAAACCAAATTAAAATATACTGGCCCCCAACCTCCCTATGAATATTTGGATGTAGAAAAAAAATATTCTTGGTTAAAAACCCCGCGATGGAAAGGAAAACCCATGGAGGTAGGACCATTAGCAAGATTGGT
>JBEQAN010000133.1:0-4773 GCA_041640315.1 Leptospiraceae bacterium | reverse complement strand
TATTAGATTGAACTTAATTTCATATTCCACGGGGAAATTCAAAAACTCCCACACACCCTTAGTAAATGAAGGCAATATTGGATATAAATAAATACTTAAAATCCATCCAGCATTTAATACCTCTGTAATGATCCTTCTTGCTTCTTCTGGATTTTTTTTAATAACAACCCATGGTTCTTTATCTGAAACATATTTATTAATCTCTGATCCCAAATCTTCTAAGATACGAACAACTTTCTGATAATTTCTTTCTTCGTATAATTTTATAATTTCGTTTTTTTGATAAATTATACTTTGAATGAGTTTTTTTCCTTCATCTGATATACTATTTCCCAGTGTATTATTCAACTGTTCTAATAGTTTTGCACATCGAGAGAATATATTCGCGAAATTTCCTACAACACTACCATTATATTTATGGATAAAATCATCTACAGTTAAATCAATATCATCTAATTTATTTGTAAGTCGAGAAGCATAGTAATATCTTAAGGCTTGAGGATCGAGATGTTTTAAATAGCTGGAGGCTTTAATAAAAGTTCCCCGCGATTTTGACATTTTTTCTCCATTTATGGTCAAAAAACCATGAACATAAACAGCAGTGGGTGTTCTAAAATCCCCAGCATTTAAAAGGGCTGGCCAAAATAAGGTATGAAAATAAATGATATCTTTACCTATAAAATGATATACATAGGTCTGATCTTCTTGATCTTTCTTCCAAAATTCATCGAACAAAAATTCTTTACCATGCCTTTTAAAATAGTTCAAAGAAGAAGCCATATAACCTATGGGCGCATCCAACCATACATAAAAATATTTATTCACTTCATCTGGAATTTCAAATCCAAAATATGGACCATCGCGACTGATATCCCAATCTTTTAGTCCTTGTTCTAACCATTCATACATTTTCTTTTTTACCCCTTCATCCACTCTACCTTCCAACCAAGATTTTAAGAATTCAGAAAAGGCAGATAATTGAAAAAAAATATGATCTTCCTCCTTTGGTATAGGAACAGTTCCACAAATCGCACATGTGGGATCTTTTAAGTCGATCGGAGAATAAGAAGCACCACAAACCTCGCACGAATCTCCATATTGATTCGTAGCACCACAAGAAGGACATGTTCCCTTTACATATCGATCGGGTAAAAACATTTTATCATGGGGACAGTATAATTGTTTAACTTTCTTTTTATAAATATAACCTTTTTCTTTTGCTCTTTTATAAATGGTTTCTGATAAATATCGATTTTCTTCAGAGTTTGTTGTATAATAATTATCAAATTCCACCTGAAACAAAGTTAAATCTCTATAATGTTCTTTATGAATAATAGCAATGAGTTCTTCGGGACTCATATTTTGTTTTTGAGCAGAAATCATAATTGGGGTTCCATGGGTATCATCCGCACAAAAATAATAGATTTCATTTCCCATCAATTTATGAAAACGAACCCAAATATCTGTTTGAATATATTCTACCAAGTGCCCAAGATGGATAGGACCGTTTGCATATGGTAAAGCTGATGTTACTAAAATTTTTTTTATGGATTTATTCATTTTTTTCATCTTCTGGATACCAAACCCTTACATTTTGTTTTGGCAAATTTGTTTTTCTCCATTCCATCCATGAACCTAAAAAAACTTTTACATCTCTATATTTACATTCTTTTAAAACTAAGGCAAAAAAGCAAGAACGAGCCCCATTAAAATCATACAAAATTGTAGGTCTTTCAAGAATTAAATTTGCCTTTTTTAATTTTTTTATTACCATCTGCTTCGATAATAAATGTCCATCATCATCATATAATTCAAGCCAATCAAAATGGATTGCACCGGGAATCCTTCCACATAGAGAACCTGGTTCTGGATTGATAAATCTCGGTCTTAATCCTAAAAATTCTGGCTCTGTCCTTACATCTATTAATTGAACTTTAACAAGACTCTGTTGAACATAACTAATTGGGACGATATCTTTAAATTGAAATGGTTTATCCACCTTAGTTTCTTTAATAATCCGATCTTCTGACCCTTCTTCCAATTCCTCTTGAGAAAATTCATGAAATAATTTATTATAAATATAAATCTTTTTATTGGAAACAGATTTTAAAAGAAAACATAATTTCCCTGCAAACATCCCTAAGCCTTCATCAAAAATTACAATATGCTCATAGTTTTCACTTAAATCTAAAATACTTTTTAAAAATGACGATAACTTTAATAAGGATTTTGTACTGGAACCATGAGGTTTTTTGATTAAAGCTGCACTATAAGCACCTTTCAATGTCCCTTTTTTAAATTCCTCCTCAGAACGACAATCTAATAGTAATGTATTTTCTGGTATTTGATCTATTAAAAATTTCCATTCTAAGCGTTGAGGTTGTATAATAGGATTTTGGACATTTACTTCATTATTCATGGCAATGTACAAATTTTTTTCTCTTTTTATACAATCAAAAAAAAGTTATAATTAAACCTTATTTTTTTAAACAATGATTTATACAATTAATCTGTGTATCTTAATCCAAGCTTTTTGCAAAGTTTATAGAATGTTTCTATTTCTTTTCTATTAAATACAGAAAATTCTTTTTTTATATCCTCTAAGTGTATTGGAAATAGATTTTTTATAAGTTCTCTCCCTTTTTCTGTAAGATGTACTTCCACATTTCTTTTATCCTTTAACGATTGATGTCTTTGGATTAAACCTCTTCGTTCTAAATTTTCTAAAACTGTGCAAATATTGGAAGCAGATTTAAGAATTTTTTTTGAAACTGTTTTTTGATTCATAGGACCGAGAAAATACAAAGCTTCTAAGACTCCAAATTGACTAAATGTTAATTTGTTTTTTATTAATAAATAAGAAAGTCTTTCCAATACTGAATTATAAGACCTTAAAAAAGCTATATAAGCATTTAAAATCAAGATTTCTTCTTCTGTTCCTTGATATTTAGTTGGCATATTATATAAATATTTATAATTTTATCAAAATGTCCACTTTTTTTATAGAATATTTTGATATTTTAAAAATTCTAATATAAAAATAAAAAAAACTTAAACTTATGAAAATGAATATTAAAATTTTATAAATCTTTAATTAACTGATAAACTTCATCCTCAGAATTTGCTTCCATAATACTTTTTTTTATTTCTAAATTTTGAAATGTTCGCGCAACACATGCTAAGGCTTTTATGTGAGAATCAAAATTATTCCTAGATATGAGTAATAATACAATAATTTTAACATTGGAATTATCGAGGGATTGAAAATTGATTTCGTCTTTTAGAACTGTTAATGAAGAAATAATTTCATTTACTATATCAGTTGTACAATGGGGAATTGCAATTCCACCACCTATACCTGTAGACATAGCTTGTTCTCTTTCAAGTAAATGTTTCCATAATTCATCAAACTTTGATTCATAAATACTATTTTCTAAAGTTTTCTTTAAAATTAAATTTAATAATTCATACTTATCCTTTGTAGGTAATTTATGATATAAATAAATTTTGTCTCTATGGATTAATTCTGAAAATTTCATATTATCCTCTTAAATCTTTTTACGTAGCTTTTAATTTATAAATTCTAAGTAAATTAAATATCAATTCAAAAATTATATATATACTTATTATAACCATATATATATCTTTCAATTTATAATAAAAAAACAATAAATAAATGATAAAAAATTCAAAGAAGATAAAAAATATTTTTAACATATATTCATTTTGCTTCCACTTTTTAATTTGAAATGGAAGTAAATAAATAAAAATGTAAAACCCCAAAATAAAGTTTAAACTGTAGAGTGCTTGGTTAAAAGCCATAAAGTAAAAAAATAAAAAAGAAAATAAAATAATTCGTATTAGATAAAGAACTAAATATTGACCATAGAGATATAATAAAGGTAAAAGTGCTATCACAATATAATTACTATAGGTCAATAAAATATTACCCTTAAAAAAGTAATAATCGATCCCTAAGAATAGCAACAATAAATAGACATGATAGGGATATTGATACAAAAGGCTTAAGGTTGGTAAAAAATAGTATAATAATGCGAAAACGAAAAACAAAATAAAATCAAAAATATAGTTTTGATTTAGTAATAGAATATAACTATTCATAAAGATGAGGTCATATAATAGGATTTGCTTTTGAATCGACTTATATTGAACTAAATGTTTTAATAGTACTAATATAAAATTCAAAAAAAGAAATATGAAGAAACGATAATTTGGAATTGAAATTGTATATAAAATAAAAAAGACAATGCTTATGATAAGAAAATATAATAATTTAAAAATTGATTTCATTTCTTATTCGATCCATCAAATTTAAGTTACTTTCGCATAATTCTTCGCATAAACCACATAAAATACATAAATCTTTTTTGAAATATTCTTTTTTTTCAAATAAAGACATTGGATTTGCGTGAACTGGACAATAATGGTTGCAAATAAAACAACTTGTACAAATACTTTTTGATGTTTGCTCTTTGTAATAGTAATAGTAGTCATTATATATATTAAAATAAAAGTGCTCTGAAAGATCTATTTTAGATTTATTAGAAAAGTTCATTAAATATTTATATTGATTGTAAACATCTAATAGATTTGAACCATGATAATAGAATCCTATAAATATTTTTTCTTTGATATAATCATTTAATACAAAAATCCCCTTTGTATGGGGTTCATTATAGAATAATGCTCTTACGAGAGAAAATAAAGTAGAGGGAGAAAATACATAACTCTTTATACCTTGTTTTCGATGAA
>JBEQAN010000132.1:0-4793 GCA_041640315.1 Leptospiraceae bacterium | reverse complement strand
CAAAATTATAAATTTAGAAATCATAATGGGACTATTTATTTTAATACTGCAGATGATTTTAATGACATTCGAAAAAATTCTCAGTATAAAAAAACGTCTTCTTTATTCAATGGTTTTATTAATCTTCATAAAACCCAGATTCGGATTTTAAATGATACCTTTTATAGAAAGCACGGGATTCCTGGTCCCATTACAGCACAAACCGAAAAAACCAATCGAGAGCATCTTCGAAACACAACAGGTTTTTTTACCGACTCAAAGGGAGTTTTTTGGGATAATTTTCGATTAAAATCACGCCTTTATTATACTTATATTAATAATAACTTTAAAGACCCCAAAAATGAATTGGCTTTTGGCGCTAATAGTAGTAAAGCTTATTTACATAATAAAGGGTTTCATATCCTACCAGAATGGATTTTTCTTACATCCTACACAAATTATAAAATGAATTTTCTTTTGGGATATGAAGAAGAATATTTCTTCGAAGATAAATATACAAGTTATGGATTAAAAGCACAAGAATTTCCAGAAAAAAAACGTTATCATTATAGTTATCATTTATCGAATGAACTGAGTTTTTTTGATGATATCTTGATATTTCATCTCGAAGGAAGATACGAAGAATATAGAAATAACTTTTTTATAGAAACAAAAACAAAAAGGCTTTTAACTGAAGAAGAACTTAATAAAGATGAATCGAGGATTCATTTTATTAATGATTTATATAAACTCTCTATAAATATTTTAAGAAAAAAAGATCACAAATTGACTTTCTTTGCAGAATATAATAAAGAGAAAAGAATCCCTGCTTTTATTGAGCTTTTTGGAGAAAAGGGTTCGATTGTACCAAATTTAAAACTACGACCAGAGCTTTCCTTTAATCGTGAAGTTGGGTTTAATTATCTTTATGAATTTATTTTACTTGATATTCGTGGATATAGTAAATATGTGAAAGATTTGATCCAATTTATTCCTAACTCTCAATTTACTTTACGAGCAGAAAATATTCAATATGCCTATATCGATGGAGCAGAACTAACAACAAAGTTGAAATACAAGGATATAATTGATGTATCTCTTGCGTATAATTACCAAGTTGCAAAGCAATTTGATCCGCAAAATGTATATAGAAAAAAATACTATATACCGCTTATGCCAGTCCATACATTCAAAGGAGGATTCGTTGTATTTCCAGATCGTTCCTTAGAATATCACTTTGAAGCTTATTATTATGGAGCATTTTTTAAAAATACTTCTATAGATTTTTTTTCTTATGTTCCTCCTAAATGGATCTACAATATAAGTTTTTATTATCGAATCAAATCCTTCTTAACAAGTTATTTTGAAGTCAGAAACATACAAAATCGATGGTTCGAAGATATTATAGGTTATCCTCTCCCTGGAAGAAATTACACAGTAGGTTTAAAATATTTTTTTTGATTTTACAGTATGATGGATTTAGATTTAACACATAAAATCAAAAATTTAAAAACCTATATTCTTGTATTTTTGACGACATTTTTTTGGGGATTCACGTATCATCTTTCAAAATATACCTTACAATTTATTGAACCAACCCAACTCGCTCTCTTTCGTTTTATATTTGGTTTATTGTTTTTATTAATTTATTTATTTATATTTTATTATAATAATTTAAAATCAATAATTCATTTAATTCAAAAATCCTTAGATTATAAAAAATATAGATTCATTCTTTCTTTTATCGGAATTTTGATTTTTCATTCTACTTTTTATAAAGACATAGAATTATGTAATCCAGAACCAAGTACAATTCTATTCGCTTTTCCTCCAGCAACTACAGCTTTATTCATAAGAATTTGGAAAAAAGAAGCTCAATCTTGCCTAAGAATTTGGAAAAAAGAACCTCAACCTTTCCTAAGAATCTTAGGTATAATAATAGCATTTACGGGAGTATTTTTAACAACTTTTGACTCATTTGTAGATTTTAAGATTCAAACCCTCACTCAAAACGATTCTATCCTTAGGTTATATATTGATTTTAATTTCCTCTATTGCGTGGGCAATTTATGGAATTGTTGGTTATGATTTGTTTAAATCCCCCTAGAGATTGTGGGAACGAAACCGAATCAACAACCAATATTCTCTTGGGAACATTCTTAATATGGATTGCAGCCTTGTTGGAAACAAAGTTTCATTTAATTAATAAAAATCTTCTAAGAGGTGATGTGTTTTTTATATTATTATTATTTATGGGAATTTTTTCTACCGGTTTTGCTTATATATGGTGGTATCATGGAGTCAAAAAAATTGGTGCAGTGAAAACAGCAATTTTTATGAACGTTGTTCCTTTTTTAGCTATTTTATCGAGTTCATCCTTTATAAAAGAATCACTTGGAATCAAATTCTAGGAGGTTTTTATGTTATTACTGGAGTTATTTTTACAATTTATAAATAGATTTATAATATTTTTTTTCATTCTGATAATTTTAAATTGTAATGATATTAAAAGACCCTCTTTGTTGTTATCTTTACTATTAAGAAATGATCCAATATTAGGAATTATTACAACGGACTATGGTCGTTCTGGAAGATTTTTAACCTTAAATGAATTTGGTCAATTATCCCCCAGTTATGTTCCTATACACTCTGATGCAGTAGGTTTTTATTTAGGAAATAAGGTTTTTATCGTCAATCGTCTTGGTCGTAATAGCATACAGATTATAGATCCTAATTTTAATTATTTAACTACCTTAGAATTTAGTACCGGAAATGCTACAAATCCCCACGGTATTGCAATATACAAAAATAAAGGTTATATTACTCTCTACGAAAAAAATTATATTTTAGTGGTAGATCTTAATACCGGTTTTGAAATTAAACGAATCGATATAAGTGCATTTACAGATACCCAAACTTTTTCAACTCCAGATGGAATTCCAGAGGCTAGTGGAATCGTTGCTCTTAATAACAAAATTTACGTTGCTTTACAAAGACTGGATAGAACCAATACTGCTATGATTTTCCCTGTTACAGATTATTCTCTTTTATTGGAAATTGATCCCGAAAGAGATGAAGTCACAAGAAGTATTCAATGGATCTATAAAAATCCTATTAGTAAGTTAAAAGTCTATAATATTACGGGAGAAGATTGTATCTTTGTTGCTAATGGAGGAAACTTAGGATTTAATTTTGCGATCGACGGTGGGATAGAAGAATATTGTCCGACTTCTCAGTTCCAATTTTCTGTCCTACATGAAAGTACTGTAGGAGGGGATCTTCTTGATTTTGTGATTTATAACGGTACTACTGGATTTGCATCAGTCCTTTATTCAGATTTTAGTACGGGAATATTTGAATTTGATCCGTCACTTGGCATTGTAAAAAGACAAATCTTATATTATAGAAACCAAAGTTTTGCTGCGGGATTAGAAATCTATGACAATAATCTTTATATCGGAGAAAGCTCAAGATATCCTCTTATACGTGTTTATAATATTAACCAAGGAATTTTTACTAACATTATCCCCTTAGAACAAAATCCCTTTGATATTTTTTTAATAAAATAAAAAAATATTAAACTTTTTTTTAAAAAATTCCGATTTTTTTAAGTTAGTCTCTTAAGTTCACTTCTGGAATTTCCGAATTTCGAAAAAGAGGTAAAACTTTATATAAAAATTTATATAAATGGCATAAGCCCTTAGTCCAGGGAATGGACATTTTATTCAAGGAGGAAGCGAATGATAATTAATCATAACCTTTCCGCGATTAACTCGCATAGGGTTTTAAAATTTCAAAACTGGGAACTTACGAAAGACATGGAGAAACTTTCTTCTGGTCTTCGCATTAATAAAGCAGGTGATGATGCATCTGGACTTGCAGTGTCAGAAAAGATGAGAGCCCAGATTAATGGTTTAAGACAAGCAGAGAGAAATACAGAAGATGGGATGAGTTTTATTCAAACTGCTGAAGGATACTTACAAGAGTTAGCAGATGTACTACAGAGGATGAGAGTTTTAGCAATTCAAGCATCTAACGGAATCTATACACCAGAAGATAGACAAATGATCCAAGTAGAAGTATCTCAGTTAATCGATGAAATCGATAGAATTGCCTCTCAAGCAGAATTTAATAAAATGAATTTATTCCAAGGACAATTTGCAAGGGGTTCTCGAATTACTTCTATGTGGTTTCATATTGGACCTAATCAGCATCATAGAGAAAGAGTATACATACAAACTATGACTGCTTTTGCTTTGAATTTAAAACGAGCGGAAGGTAGTCTTCTTACATTATCTACCCCAGAGTTTGCTAACGATGCCATTGGTATCATTGATAAAGCTTTAGATAGAATTAACAAACAAAGAGCAGATCTCGGAGCTTATTATAATAGAATGGAACATGCAGCAAGGGGATTAATGATCGCTTATGAAAATACTCAAGCTTCAGAATCGAGAATTAGAGATGTAGATATGGCAGAAGCCTCTGTGAATTTTACAAAAAATCAAATTCTTGTACAAAGCGGAACCGCAATGCTTGCTCAAGCAAATGTAAGACCACAATCAGTACTGCAATTACTTAGATAATGAAAATACGTAAGAGCATCCTTAGATTTTTATCATATTCTCTTTTTTGTAGAATTGCTGGTATCTATAAAGGAGAGGATATGATCCTCTAAGAGTCCGGACAAGGAGCGAAGGATGATTATCAACCACAATATGAGCGCGGTTAATGCTAACCGCGTTCTAAAGTTCAATGTCTGGGAAGTAGACAAATCCATGGAAAAACTTTCCTCTGGCATGAGAATCAATCGT
>JBEQAN010000131.1:0-4802 GCA_041640315.1 Leptospiraceae bacterium | reverse complement strand
AGCAAGGGAAGAATCTGGGAGGTCAGCTTCCGAAAGGATTTGAAGAATTGTTTTAACAGGATATTTGGATGGATTCATGTTTAAAACCTCCTTTTATAGATTTAATTCGTATACCTTTTGTTCCAAAAATGGGGAGATGGTCAAACTATACCATTCACTTCTGACATCTCACGATTCACATCTCACACTTCACTTCTCACCCCCCTCACAGCATCGCAAACCTACCATCAGGGATGATTGCTATACCCTTAGGTTCTGATCCACCTTTCTTGTTCTTTCATTATTCTTATATAAAAAATCTCTATCCTCAACACATAACCTCTCACATCTCATATCACACGCTTCACACTCACCTCTCTCCATTCACATATCACATATTCTCACTTTGCGTCCTTTGCGTTAACCCTTTGTGACTTTTGTTTTTTTTTTCTAACTCATAGTTCACAAAGAAATTTAATAAACTAAGGTACTGCGAGCATCCCTGCTTGCAGCATCATAACTCTACCATCAGGATGATGGTAGTACCTTATTCAAGTTGAGTCAGTGATAGAGGCAGAGGTTGAGGTAAAGAATATGATAAAGTAAAATATGTAAAATAACTAATGTTATGAAAATTGTTTTTAACAAAAATTAAAATTTTAAAGTGAAATTTAAAACATTGATTTAATTCTTGACAAAAATATATAAAATTTTTAATAATATATATTTATTAGTCTATAATATAAAATATTACATCGTTTAAATACTAATTAATGGGAGATTCAAATGATTGAAATTAACGATAAAGAGAAGTTCGTAGATAAACTTATGTCGAAGCTTTTAGAGAATGGTTTTGATTTTGTACAACAAAGAGAAATGAAGGTATATATACTTTATTTATTAATTGAAGATGGACAGTTCATAAAAGAAAATGGTGATATTGACCATCACGAAATTTCTCTTGCATTAAAAATTTCTGAATCAAAAGTCAGAAATTTAGTTTACGATATGGAACTCAAATACAGACAGAACTTCAATTTTTCTGAGCAACTAATAGAACTAATAGAAAGAAATAAATATGAAGTTACCAAAAATAAAATAAAATTTTCAGTACACAACCCTTTATTAAAACAATTTTTTGAATACGAGATAAGAAACTTAAATGGTGTTAGTGATGGTAGTTTTGCAAAACATATTGTAACTATTAGTATTAATACATTTGAGAAATTACTCATAAAATTAATTAAAGATGAAACAAAAGTAAATAACATAATAAAAAGCCTTCCTAAAAATTTAAAAGAAAAAATTACAGATAAAGAAAGTCTAGTAAAAGAATTTGTTCACGAATTTGTACAAACAATCATTAGCACTAGTATAGAAAGAGCAACAAATTTATTATTCGATGTAATTGATCCTGTAACACTTTTAAAAAAGTTATTATTATAGTTTATTAAGTAAAGGATAAAATGAATTTGATTGATAATGCATAAGATTATAGGAGGGGTAGAGAAAAACATTTTAGGTTTTACTTACACCCAAGGTACTGCGAGCATCCCTGCTCGCAGATTTATAACGCTACCATCAGGGATGGTGGTAGTACCTTATTCAAGTTGAGGCGGCGGTAGATGCAGAGATTGAGGTAATGAATATGATAAAGTAAAATATAAAACGTAAGTATAAGATATAATAAAATTTAAATCGCCTAAACCTTAGCTAATGGTTTTATTTTTGTTAAATCAAAAATTTTATTGAATCATATTATAAATTTAAGACATTTTTTATCTAAAATTAAAAACACCAAGATAACAAAAAAAATTTACAAAATCATTTTTTTATGTTTGACAGTAAAATAAAACAATTATAAATAGAAATTATAATATTTTATAAAAAAGATTTAAAATAAGAAGTTAAGGAATTTGATATTTTCTACTACCTTTAAACCTTAGCCATAACTCAAAATCAATTATTATGATAATTCTTTATTTTGTATATTACGGAAAGGTTTAAAGTAAAATAAATATCATTTTAATATATTGTAAAACAAGAAGGAGGAGAGTAATGAAATTATTAATCCTTGGTGCAGGAGTCGAAAAAAACCTTGGTATGCCATTGGCAAACGATTTATTTTCAGAGATAAGAAATTTTATAAAAGGAGTTGAATTAGGGAAAAAAGTAGATGAAATATTATTGAAGGTTATTATAAAAGACTTAGACTTTTCTTATGATAAAGTAATTCATAAAATAGTATCAAAATTAGCCATTGAATACAAGAAAGAATTAGAGATTATAAAAAATGATATGGAGGGGATACTTAATGATAATAGTAATATAGAAGATAAAAAATTAGCAGAACTTATAAAAATGTTATCTGAAACAGTACTAAAAAAAGAATCAAAACAACAAGAAGAAGAAAATTTAGAAGAGATATTACAAAAAATTAAAGATATTCAAGAATATATAAATTTCCCCTCTGAAGTTATAGGTCATAAAAGTAATATAACGTTTGAATCCATATTTCAAGAGGTTATGAAAGTTATATTAATGCATAGTATAGAAAAACGAGATCATAAAGTCTTAAAATATATTTATGACAATATTATGGACTATGAATATTTATTATTAAGACATTTTATAGGGTTTTACAATGATGATGAAACAGATATAAAAATTTATTTATATTTAAGCTGGTCATTATGGGCATATCTTGTATGGAAGGAAATAGAAGCAAGTAGAAAAATATGTTTAGAAGGATTCTCTTCAGAGAAAAAAATTCCCATTTATTCTGATCTAAAAAATAATAGGGATAAAATAAATATCATTACATTTAATTATACATCTTTTGCTGGACGATTCAATGATAATACGATATATTTTCATGGAAGATTGAACAAATTCATAAGAGTTGATAATAAAAATGAAAGTGATATTGATAATTACGAAAATATAAATATTGTAAATTTTTTTGAAGATATAGTAAGAACTAATATCAGTTTCGATAATAAAAAGTATATAATCCCAGCAATTATTCCACCATTAAAAATTAAGCCAGTAATTTCCAGTAGCTATTTAGAGACATGGTCAGAAGCAAAAAGATTGATAGAAGAAGCAGAGAAAATTGTGATTATAGGTTATTCTTTTAACTATGCGGATGAACATATCAATGATTTAATAAGAAAAAATATGAATAAAGATATCATTATTATAAATCCAGATATCGAGGGAATAAAAACGAATGTTGAGAAAATATTTTCAATCAAGAACGAAGATTTTGTAATAAATAAATATAAAGGCAAGTTGACATATGAAATACGCAAATTAAAACTCATTGATGCGAAAGCAGAAGAAATAGACGTAAATTCATTGTTTTAAGATAGAATGTAAGTAATAACACGTCCGAGATTAAGAAGGTGAGAGGTAAAGGTTAAGGTTGAGAATTTTCGCTACCTTTAGGGTACTGCGAGCATCCCTGCTCGCAGCTTTATAAAGCTACCATCAGGGATGATGGTAGTACCTTGTGGGGTTCCTGTCACAACCACTACAACTCTTCACATTACCCCACATCGCGCTCTTTGCGTTAAAAAATCTTCGCGTCCTTTGCGTTAACCCTTTGCGACCTTTGCGTTTTTTTCTAACACAAAGAACGCAAAGAAGCACAAAGATCGCAAAGAAATTTAGTAAACTAAGGTACTGCGAGCATCCCTGCTCGAAGCTTCGTAAAGCTACCATCAGGGATGATGGTAATACCCTTTTTGTTTTCGCGTCCCCGCATGCAAAATCGCAAAACCCCTTCACCTCTCACATTTCACATTTCACCCTTCATCCTTACCTACTAACTTATGGGCTATCTTTAACTTAGAGTTTATCAAAAGTATTGATTCGTAAAATAAGTCATAGATTTATGTTGACTAAAATTTTATCCTATTTAAAAAGGATGAAAAACCCTTTTTTTATACTAATAAAAAAGGATAAATGAAAGAGATATTTAAAAGGTTAATTGTTGATTTTCAGGAACGAGAGATCAAAGATATTATTCCGACGAGATTATAAAATTCCGTTGGATACCAATAAAATTGTTACTTTGATAGATGTTAGAAGATGTGGCAAAACCTATATGCTTTTTAATTTGATTCAAAATCTAAGAAAAAATGTACCAATAGAAAATATTGTTTATATAAATTTCGAAGATGATCGTATATCTCCATTAACCTTGGGTGATTTGGATTTATTGGTGCAGGGATACTATGAACTTTACCCCGAGAAAAGAAGTGAACGAGTGTATTTTTTTTTCGATGAAATTCAAGTTATCAAAAACTGGGAACTTTTTATTAGAAGGTTATATGATACTTTAAACGTAAGTATTTTTCTAACAGGTTCATCATCGAAACTTTTATCAAAAGAGATTGCAACAGCACTACGCGGAAGGAGAATTGTATATGAAATATTTCCCTTTTCATTTAGAGAATATTTAAAATATTTAAAAATCAATATAAATTTATATTCATCAAATAGTATCAGCTACATTCAACATGCATTTCAAACATACATAGAAAATGGAGGATTTGTAGAAACATTTGATGAAAGCGAAGATATAAAAAAAAGAATTTTAAGAGATTATAGAGATCTCATAATTTATAAAGATATCGTAGAGCGATATAATATAAGAAATCCCTCACTTCTTAAACATCTCATTAAATATATTTTTGTCAATATGGGAACACTGATAAGTTTAAATAAAATTTATAATGAATATAGATCATTGGGATTAAATATAAGTAAAGATACCTTATTTGAGTATGTATCATACTTAGAAGAATCATTTGCCA
>JBEQAN010000130.1:0-4842 GCA_041640315.1 Leptospiraceae bacterium | reverse complement strand
TAGAAAGTGTACCTTGAATTCTACAGGATTTATTTCCAAATTCAAAATGGGAATCTAAATCTCTCGGGTCATTGGTATTCCATTGTAATACAATTCGAATTTCATCTTGTGCAAGTAATGGAGAAATTAAAACATCTTGACTCGCCGGAGTATTTGTTCCAGCAGAAATAACGGTTTTATAGGTAGTAATATATGTCTCTGTTATATTATTGGCAGTTCCTACTCCAGAAACTTCAAGCGTATAATTTCCAGAAGGAACATTAGAAATCAAATATACCCCATTAGAATCAGTTGTAACTGCCGGGATAGTTTGATTATTCGCATCAAGAGCATAAGGACCGGAGGTAATATTTATACCTGGACGAATTCTAACTGTTAATCCCCTTACCGGTTTATTGTTAAATGCATTTCTTACCACACCACGAATATTCGCTGGACCTTGTGATTCTGGAATTGCGGTAATAATATCAAATACTGCTCTTCCGTTGACTGGTATATTTACCAATCCTTCTACAGATTTATATCCAGCAGAAGTAAATTTCACTTTCCATTGACCTGCATTTACACTAAAAATGTTATATTGTGATGTTCCAGACCAAGTAGCTGGACCAGATACCAAAGAAGCAGGATTCACGGGTGCAGTGGGTCTTACACCAGATATAGGATGAACTAATTCTATCGCATAAGTTCCAGTAAATGGATGACCACCAGCAAGAAGTACTCTTCCTTCTAAGTCTCCACGTCCATTATTTGGAACAATATTACTATTTGCTACCGCATCTCCATTCCATGGAACAGTTACTTCAATTAGCTGATCTTCATATCCTGGTTTTGTAATTTTTACTATGTAATTACCCGGATCAATATTTTCAAAACTATATTGTCCATTCGATGAAGTTGTAATGGGAGAGACTAACTGATGAGCTGAAGAAGATAAACGAGTTGTGTTTGAAATAATATCATAGTCTTTATAAACAGATACTAAATTCCCATTTACCCTAAGTAAAAGTTCTACCTGAGCACCACTAATAGGAACGGTACTAAACGCATCAGTTACCGTACCACTAAGCTTTCTTCTTGGTTTGTGACTTAGAACAGAAGTTACATTTAAAACGACCCCCGCATTTAAGGTATCACTTGCGACAGATGAATTATCAGCTTGATATACCCCTGTAGAAATATGATCCAAAGGATCCACAATAAAAATACTATAAGCTCCCTGTTTGATAAAATAATAATCTTGTCCACCTTCATTTATTTTTTGTATTGTAAAGGTTGGATCTGTTCCTACGATACTCGATTGGAAAAGGAATGGCAAGGAATTAAAATTATCTTTAAATCTCTGTAGCGCATAACCTACTTTTTGCTCTTCTGTTAATCCATTGGGCAACTCTACAACTTTTACATAACCATTAAAATTGTATTTACCCTCAGAATCTGTTGTTGTTACTAAAGCATATTGATTTGTTCCATCACTTATGGTTAATAATACGACCAAAAGACCTTGTAAAGGATGTCTTGTATTATAACCTATGAAAGATTGATAAGCATTTTTCTGACCATTTATGAGTGTATCCAATGTAACAGTTACTCCTTGAATTCTGGAACGTTTTGTAGATGAAGTAAGATTTACATATCGCTCTTCGTTTTGACCATTCAAAATAATTACCCCTTCAGAAGAATTATTATAACCTGTTGCAGATACATAATATCTCCATCTTCCAGCAACGGCAGTTAATTTTAACTTATTTATGGTAGTATCATACTCATACTCTTTTATTGCCCAGGTAGTATAATTACAATTTGGCACGCAATTACATGCCAATGTACCTTGTGGAGTTCCATCCCAGCTTGGACATGCTTGCAAGATCCATGAACGAACTAAATTTCCAATAATGGGATCATTCAATAGATAAGCTAATTTTGAAGGTGGCTGAGAAGCATCTGGTCTAAAGTTAATCCTTGCTCCTGGTAAAGGTGCAATACTTCCAGAAGAAATCATTCCTATAACTTGTGATGGATTGGCCACCATTACTATTGGTGAAGTGGTTAAATCAATAATTCTTATACCTCCAGCAGCATGAGCAACAAAAGAAAATGGTTTATTTTGAGTCGTAAATCCATTCCTTGAGACTTCTAAGTAATAAATTCCATTGGATAAATTTAAACCACTAAATTGTATCGCTCCATTTGCTGCTGGAGTGGTAGAAGTTATTTGATTTCCATGTTCATTCAGTAACTTTACTGTAAATTGTGTTAAGTCGTCCCCCTCAATTGCCCCATTCAAAACAACAGCATTAATAGTAGCGGATCCACTTGTTGGAGCTTGCCATATTACGCTTAAAGCACCAGCTGATACATTGGTTGGCACAGTTTGATCATTACCTTGAAACACAAAGTGTACCATCGATTGCGCATTACTAAAAGATTGCCCAGATATAGTCAAACTACTACCATTCACAACTACATAATAATTTCCATTGGATAAATTAGAAAAAATAGAATTTACACTACTATCAAAAACAAAACTACCATCAGAATTTGTATTCACACATGCAATTTGGTTTTCATTGGAATCATATAAACAAACCTGAATTCCTCCCAATCCTCCCCCTTGTATAATGACTCCATCTTGATTAAATCCAGGATTAATCACATTGCCAGAAATGATAGCTGGACCTGATGTATAATAAACACGTGATGCAGTTAGATTTACACCTTGAATTTGATTTGGATCTCCAGAATTAGGGTTATATATAAACGTAAAATCTGTATAGGCATAAGCTAAACCATAACCATCATTTATCAAGATACGATAATTGTTATTTTGTAAATCTGATAAATCAAATAAAAAGGTTCCATCACTTCTTGGAGTTACTTCTGCAACTACTGAACCAGAAGGATCTACTAATTTAATTTTAATATTATTAATATCATTTATTGTTAGACCAGCTTCTAATAATGATACAACTGTCTCATCTGGCATTTGAACCATGAGTGTACCAGTGATTTGTACCGGACCGTGATTGGGAACCTCTTGCACAATTTCTCCCCCTGGATTACCAGAAAGATCATCAGGTAAAACAACACCGTTAGAATCACGTATCGCATTGGGAGGGAATAATAAAAAACCTTCTTTCTTTTTACCACAAGCACTAAATACTAATACACCTAAAAGCAACGCATACCACAATATATATTTTTTTTGATACATTTAAAAACCCCCAAAAAAAAGTTGTATGTAAAACTTACAATAAATAACATTCATTGTCAAAAGTAAAAAATTTTAATTATAAAAAAAAATTATAAATTGTCCCCATGTGGACAAAATCATTTTGTAATTGTTCCCATTGGGACAATTTAAAATTTGTAAGATAAAGGATGTAAATAAAACTATACGAAATTTAAATTAATAAAAGAATTATCGACGAGCAGGGGGTCCCAACTTTGTCTGAACAACAAAAAAATAAAAAAAATTTGTTTCATGAATATAGAATCAAAAAAGATATATCGATTAATAAAATTGCTAAAGATACAGGTATTGATAGAAAAATCCTGAAAAATATTGACGAAGGAAGGTTTGAAAATGTTAAAATGAATCACATTATCCAAGTAAGTAAATACTTAGGTGTGAATATATTTCAATTTATTCGAGAATACTATGAACTTGATGATATGGAATTCTATTCCGAAGAGATAGGAGAGCTTGTTGATCGGATGGTATGGTTGCAGATGGATTTAATTTACTCAGAATTAAAAGAACTTGCAAAATTAACCAAAATGCGCGTTGATGATTTTAATATCCAAGAAATCTTATCAAAACGAAAAAATTTAACAAAATTAATCGTTATCAATATGCGACTAAAAAAAGGAGAAATTACCGCAAGCGAAGCATTATCTCACTTTCCCATTATAAAACATGGATATTTAAGAAGAAAAAACTTAGAGGATTGAAGAATCTTCTTCTGCGATAAAATTCAAAGCAAGTATTAATGGCAAAATTCCAAGAAAGGATGCACTAAAAAAATTCCACCAAATGGGAGGATCTCTTAATAATTCTCTTTGGGCTTCCGCGATCATAATCCCCCAAGAAGATGAACCAGGTTCAACCCCAATTCCAATAAATGTCAATATAGTTTCTGCTAAGATAATATGAGAAGATGATAAAGCAAAGGTAATCCTGATAATAGAAGTAGTATTTGGTAAAACTTCTTCGAATAGAATTCGAAGTGAAGATTTACCTGCTACTTTTGCAGAAGCAATAAAAGAGAGTTCCCGTATTTTTAATGTCTCTCCGCGTATAAGTCTTGCAAGTTCCACCCAAGAGGTTAAACCAATAGCAAGAATGATCCAGAACATACCCCTTCCAAAAATCATCAAGAAAGTAATAACAAATAAAAGCCAAGGAATAGATGCTACAGTGGTATAAAACCATTGAATGATCTCATCTACAATTCCCCCAAAGTAGCCAGCAATTAACCCCAATAATATACCAATAGGAAAGGCAATTAAATTCACACCAAAAGCAAGAAGTAATGCTACTTTTGCACCTTTGAGCGTCTGTAATAATACATCATTTCCATTTATATCTGTTCCAAGGAGATGAAAACTTTTTGGTTTTTCGAAATGCTTAAAATCTGTTTTAAAAATTCCTAAGGGTTCTGTGTAGGTTCTTTCTTTTTCGATTTTAAATACATGAATAAATATACCATCCCATAAGGTTAATGTTGCTCCTTGCTCATTTTTATAAGTAATAATTCCCAATAAACCGATAAAAACATATATTCCAACAATTATATAACTAATTCGCTTTATTTTTTCTTTTAAGTTCATATTAATCAA
>JBEQAN010000129.1:0-4855 GCA_041640315.1 Leptospiraceae bacterium | reverse complement strand
AAAATATTTTTTCAGAGAAGAGTCTTCCTCTATCATCGTATTGTAAAAGAGATTTTTCTATTACCTCTCCTTTATCATTCAATGCAAGTAACATATAGGGTCTTTTTTTAATATCAAGATCTCCATATAGTAGCGTTGGTCCTAAGGGATTAAATACACCAGGTTCATAAAGTTCAAACCCCACTGATTTTTCCATTGAAAATGTAATAGAAACCATCATCACCCACAAAATAAATCCTAAAAACAATGGATTTTTAGTTTTTTTCATATATGTATGGTATCGGTATTTTTCAGAAAAAGATAAAACTTTATACGACTTTTCTCATACTTCTTTTACTTACAAAATTTTCCGTAAAGGGAATTTCTAATCTTGCAATGGTTCTATCTTTTTCTATAATAATTCGAAAATAATTCGGATCAATTCCTTCACCTTTTAATAATATAATCACTAAAGCAAGTCCTAAACCAGCCCCCTCTGCTTCTCCAGTCATTGCTTGATCCATATAAAATTCTGCTAGGTCATTATAGCCCATAGAACGTTTTAATTTTTCTCGCATGATTCTTTCTTCTTGGGGAGCAATCGTTGAATTATTAATTACCTCGATTCTTAATCCATCTTGACTAAATTCAAAATCTATTAATACGTATAAGCCCTTTTGCTTTGCTTTCTTTCCATATTCAATTGCCATTTCTTCACTAAAATTTTTTTTAAACTCTTCAATCCCTTTTTTATAAGATTCCTCATCATTGATATCATAGCCATTCTCTTCAAAAAAAATTCTTTTTTGATTTGCTTTACAACCATTTATCACAAGCTCTTTTAAAATTGTGTAAAGAGAGTGAATATATTTTTCGTGTTCGGTTTTTTTTAAAATACTTTCAAGAGCATATTGAATGTGCTTTTCAACCGTATCAGTCATTCTATGGGTTTTTAATACTAAGTATTGACCATTCTTAACAGCGATTTCTATATTTTCATTAATCTTTTGTAATATAATATCTTGTGACATTGATAAACATTTTTTTAAATTTTAGAAAATTGCAAGAAAAATTTTATTTGTGTATTTAATTATAATTTTTTTCTTATCCATTTGTATTATGAAAATTGTACTTATTAGACATGCTAAGGCTTACGAAGCAAGTGATGATCCACAAAGGCACTTAACACCAGAAGGGAAAGAAGAATCTAAAATTATAGGAAATTTATTAAAAAGAACTCAATGGAATTTTAAAGAAATTTTAACAAGTCCAGTGAATAGAGCAAAGGAAACTGCTGAAATAATTCATTCTATATTACATATTGATATTAAAGAAAGAAATGAATTAAAGCCAAATAATGTTAAAGATAACTTAGAATCCATTTTATTGGAATACGATGCAAATGATTCCATCATAATGGTTCTACATATGCCAGATATTGCTGAAATTGCGGCAGCGATTTTAAATCTTCCAGTAAGTCAGTTATTTTTTTCTACAGCTTCAGCAATAGGTATAAATCTAATTAGCACCAAGCCTCCGCAAGGAATTTTAATTTTTCTTTATCAACCTAATTTAATAAATAATTTTTAATAATTTCTAAGGATTCTTCGAAATATTGGAGGATAATCGATTTCTAAGATAAATTGTTTTTGAAGTAAATCAAAACCAAAGTAATTCACTTTACTTTGAAAATAACAATCATAATTTCCTTGTTTTGCTTCAAAATCCAAACGATTTTCATTTTTAATTCTTTCTACTAAAGAAGAATGATGAAAAATTGAAAAAGCAATTTTGTTTTCTGTTTCGTAGAGGATTTTAGCTGGAATTTTTTCGTTTTTATGTATAATATAAACCCCTTCAACTCTATTTAAAATTGGCATAGGATAATTTTTTTATTTTACATATAATGTCAAAATAACTTATCTTTTAAATTTAAAATCTTCATAGTTTTGTTATGTAGTTTTTTACCAAAACAAAACTTTTACTCCAATAAACATTTGTAAAACTGACAACATGATTTGCAAATTTTGTGCTGGTAATTTTCCTTTTAGTTTAGCACCCATAAACCCACCTGGGATAGAGCCTAGTAACATTGGAATTGTAAAGGGTAAATAATAATATCCCATCGATAACTCAATGGGATGATTTGGTGTTTCAAATAAATACAAAAAAGAACTAATACATGTTATAATAGACATACAAAAGGTTGAGGTACCAATACTTGTTTGGTATGGTTCATTTTTTAGAATAAGTGAAAATAAAGGTACCATAACTACACCACCCCCAATACCAGTAAGGCTAGATATTATGCCAGTAAAAAATCCTAAGGGTAATAAGATAAATAAATATTTTTTCGTTATGCGAAATGCCTTAGGGAGCTGGTTTTTATTTTCTCTTGTATTAGTTTTATGATTATTCATTAAAGCACGAAAAAAAGAAATAATACCTACCAAAAATACCATAAAACCAAATAACATTGTTAATTCCTTTGTTTTTAAAAATTTTGATATAAATACTCCCAAGAAGGATCCAGGTATACTACCAACTAAAAAAGTAATGCCAAGTTTTATATTGATTTGTCTTAATGTTATATTAATATATGTGGCAGAAAGGGATAAGATAAATGCAACTAAGAGAGAATTAGCAATCGCAATATGACCAATTACATCTCTATGGATTAAATGATATTCCCCCAAATATAAAAGCAAAGGAACCGTAAATATCCCACCACCAATGCCAAGACTTGAAGAAATAGTTGCAATAAAAAAAACTAAAAAAAAAATTAGTATTATTTCAAAAAAGGACGTCATTTTAAATATGATACAGGAAAAGGAAGTTAAGAATCATGTAAAGGAAAATTTAAAAAAACTTTATGATTCGTTATTAGATAAAAGAATCAAGAGAGGTAAACTTCTACAAGATGAAGAAATTATATTCCAAGCAATAAAAGATCCCACGAAAGGGGATATTAAAATTACAGTGATTTATGACAATGATTTTCATATTTTTATAGAAAGTAAAAGACATAACAATACTTATTTTATTGTGATGAATGATAAAGAAGCAATGAAATATAATGATAGAAGATCTTATGATTATTATTTATATTCGAGTGATCCGAATGAAAATTATAATCTATATCTTGCTTCTATTAATGATATGGAAATTTTAAAAAATTCAAAAAATTTCGAAAATAAATGGCAATTTTATTCCATAGAATTGGGAATCTATCAACCAAAATCTCAAGAAAAAGAAATTATACCAGATAACATCGAACAGTTAGATTGGGATCAAAAATGGACAGTTTATAAAAAACTTTCTGATCTAGACCCAAAAAAACATGAACTTAAAAATCAACTTTTTGGTTTTCATTTAAAATATAAAAAATATAAAGAGACAAAAGAAGAAGAACGTTTTATCCTAATAGAACCTCCAAGAATCATAGAACTTGTAGGGATGATTCCAAGAGATATTTATCCCATAAACTTAAGAAATGTTTTAAGAAGAGATTTTAAAAAAGAACATATTGCTCTTATCAATTATACTAAACACGTTTTGGAGAGTTTTTTGAATGAAGTCCAAAACCGAAAGAAATTATTTAACAATAGTTATGATTATATTGAATATTTGAATGCCTTAGAAAAAGAAATCTTCAGACAAATTAATCTATTAGAATAAGCGGTATATATACCATTTTTGATCTATTTTGATAAAGTAAGGATTATTAAATCGATAAGATTCCTTGGGGGAGTCTATCAAGATTAACTTAACTTCTATCTCTGATGGTGTTAGTATATAAAAATCTGCTTTGATGGAATTTGCATTTCTAATGAGTTGATATAATGAGATTTGATGGGGATCATTCGTTTTTTGGACTAATTTTTCTGTATTTAAGTAAACTGCATTAAGATAACTTTCGGAATTATGGACTTCTTTTAAGAATTCTTCTTTTGTTTTATGGGCTTTTAGATCAATAAAAACCCCTTTATCTGGAGCTATGTAATGAGAGATAAGATTTAAATCCTTTTTTTCTACTGCATAAAACATATCTTTTAGGATCTCAAAAACTTGTAAAACATCCTTCTCTGAATACTGGATCATATTAGGATTATAGATTTCTCCCAGTATTAGTTTTTCTTTAAAGGATTTCTTACAAAAAAAACTAAGTAATACCAAGAACATTAACAAGTATATTTGCAAATTCTTCACCATTGATTACCTTCAACTTTCTTAAGTTTTGTAAAGCCTGCTCTCCCCCCGGTGTTAGTCTTGCACCAGATAAGATGTATCCCTCTTGAACTTTTAATTCATTAATTTTATTTTGTAAATTCCTTAAGAAAATATCAGAGATAGACTGTTGTTTCCATTGCCTAATTTTGAAGAGTGCTTTTTTCTTATCTACACTTTCTGCTATACAATCAAAACCTTCATTATCGTCTGGCTGTAAAATATTCACGATTTTATATCCAAAGGCTTGGATAATTTTATTACATGCTTCAAGAAATTGAGATCGTGGTAAGGAATTAAAACTTTTTATCACTTCGTCATAATCTATGAAATTCTCATTACTTTTTTTCAATGTCTCTATTGGGTTATCTGATAACGTCGAAAGGGAGATTTTCACATTCATCTTTATCCCAGAGATTTTATAAATAAAATCTTGTGGGAATAATTTACTCATCCAATTATCAAAAAAATTCATAAAATCAAATCCATCTGGTGATACCTCACCTGGTGCTATCGTGCCATCTTCTACAATCATTCGATAATCAGAAAGTGTAGTAACTGTTTGATCATTAAAATCTCTTGATTCAAGAATAAATAAATTTTCATGTGCATTTTCTATATCGCCTCCAAGTATTCCAAGACAAGCATA
>JBEQAN010000128.1:0-4867 GCA_041640315.1 Leptospiraceae bacterium | reverse complement strand
ATGGTTTATAAGGATCCTACATTAAAATAAAAATTTTTTATTATTTTTTATTTATTTTTTTATATAAATTCTTTAATTCTTCTTGAAAACATATTGACATAATTCTTAAAAATATTTTGATACTTTATCATAATAACTTTCTAAATAATCTTTGATTTTCTTTTGCATTTGAATTTTTTCTTGAGATATATATAAAATACTTCTACCAATATTAATAATTGCATTTCTTCCAAAATATTTCATTATCGTATCTAACTCTCCCCCTTGAACACCAATTCCTGGTACTAACACCGGTATATCTTCTAAGATTAACGATAATTTTTTTATGTCATTTTCATGATTCGTTGCACCAACAACTGCCATTACATTATCATATTCTTTATTCCATTCTTTTATCTTTTTTGCTACAATTTCATATAAAGGAGGATTTCCATAAAATTCAAAATCCACATTAGATGAGTTGGACGTAAGACATAATATAACTGCACCTTTATTTTTATATTTTATAAAAGGCTCTATAGAATCATATCCCATGTATGGATGAAGGGTAATTGCATCAAAATTATAAATTTCAAAAAATGCTTTTGCATATTTCTTCGATGTATTACCAATATCACCTCTCTTCGCATCTGCAATAAGAATCTGTTTTTGTTTGGTTTTTAAAAAAAGATTATTAAAATATTTTAATATATTTTCTAGTAACAACCATCCATCAATCCCCAACCCTTCGTAAAAGGCAATATTTAATTTATAAGAAATAGAATATTCATAAGTAAAATTAATAATATCTTTTAAAAAATCGTATATTCCATTTATATTTTTTTCATATCCATCAGGTAGAAGTTCTATATCTGGATCTAATCCAACACATAAATTTCTTTTCGTATTAAAAATTATTTTTTTAATGTTAAGATTAAATGTTGACATAAAATACCATTCATTTATAGTTGCTTTCAAATTTTCAATAAAAAATTATTAATGAATATAATTTATTTAAAAAACTTTAAAAAATAAGGAGGAACTTGTGGCAAATCACGAAATCAAAGCAAGAAACCTAGCGGAGCTATATAGAGAAGCTGCAGAGAAATATTCAGATAAACCAGCCTTTGCGACGAGAAATCAAAATAAAGTTTTCGAACCAGTTACCTTTAAAGAATTATATGAATTAGGTTTATCCTTAGCAACAGCCTTTATCGACTTAGGAATTGCCCAAAGAGAACATGTATGTTTATTTGCAGATAACCGTTTTGAGTGGATATTAGTGGATTATGGTATTCAATTATGTGGTGCTGTTGACGTACCACGCGGTAGTGATGTGACTGATGGTGATATAACCTATATCGTTCCTCATTCAGAAGCCAAAGTTGTGATTGTTGAGAATCAAATGGTATTAGAAAAAGTTCTAAAAAATAAATCAAAACTTCCCAACGTAAAGCATATAATCATAATGGATAAAAATACAAAAGCTCAAGATGGAATTCTACATTTATATGATCTTTTGGAAAAAGGAAAACAATTGAGAGCTCAAGGTGATAGAAGAGCGGAAGAACGAATTGCAAATATAAAAGAAGATGATCTATTTACTTTAATATATACTTCTGGTACTACAGGAACTCCAAAGGGTGTAATGTTAATGCATAAAAATATGATTTCTCAGGTTAAAAATTTACCGCCAAGTATCAAATTATCACCAGAAGATAGAGTTCTTTCCATCCTACCAGTTTGGCATATTTTTGAAAGAATGTTCGAAATGCTTTGTATTTCGAGAGGTATTTGTACATATTATACAAATGTCCGAAATCTAAGAGAAGATCTTGGTATTGTTAAACCTACTTTTATGGCATCCGCTCCTCGGGTTTGGGAAAGTGTATATCAAGGAATTCTTAGTAACGTTGAAAAAGCGCCTCCAATTCGAAGAGCTCTTTTTAATGCAGCATATTTTTGTTCAAAGAAATTTAAAGGAGCAATTCGATTTCTAACATTCAGAGAATTAGATACAACTGGTAGGAATCCTGTTCTATCCTTCTTTTTAGGAATTTATCATTTAATTAATTTAATTATTTTCTTCATACCAAACCTCTTGCTCGATACAATTGTACTTAAGAGAATAAGAGCGGCGACAGGGGGCAAATTTAGAGGTACAGTGTCTGGAGGTGGCGCTTTACCACTTCACGTTGATGAGTTTTTTAATAATATTGGAATTCCCGTTTTAGAAGGATATGGAATGACAGAAACCTGCCCAGTCCTTGCTGTGAGAACATTTAAAAAATTAGTTCCTGGAACTGTTGGACCATTGTATCCAGAAACGCAACTTAGACTGATAGATATTGCAAGTGGAGAAATTATTTACACAACTGAACCTGGTGGACCTAAGAGAAGAGGTGTTAAAGGAGAAATCCACGTAAAAGGACCCCAAGTAATGAAAGGTTATTATAAGAATCCAGAGGCAACGGAAAAAGTTTTGAAAGATGGTTGGATGAATACTGGTGATCTCGGTATGATGACATATAATAATTGTCTAAAAATTGTGGGTAGATCCAAAGAAACTGTAGTTCTCTTAGGTGGAGAAAACGTTGAACCTGTACCTATCGAAAATCGTTTATTAGAATCTCCATTAATCCATCAATGCATGGTCGTAGGGCAAGATAAAAAATACTTATGCGCTTTAATTGTGCCATCTCTTGAACAATTAAAAGATTATGGTTCTACCTATGAAGAATTAGCAAAAAATGAAGAGGTCTTAAAAATGTTAAGAAATGAAGTAAAACGTTTAGTTTCTGGAGAAGCTGGATTTAAATCTTTCGAAAAAATTGTTGATATTCGAATATTACCAAAACCATTCGAAGTTGGCGATGAATTAACAAATCTATTTAAATTAAAAAGACATGTTATAACAGAAAAATATAAAGATTTGATTGAAGAAATGTATCAACAATGATTAAAACAAACCCACTATTTTATAGTGGGTTTGTTTGTAATACTGCTCTATATCTTATTCGATTATTTCTAACCTTTTCGATCGCAGTATTTACATCATTAAGAGGGAATTCCTCTACTTTCGCTCGAATATTATGACGGACTGCAAAATCAAACATTTCTTTTATCAATCCCGGACTTCCAATTGCACTACCACTTATCATTTTATTGTTCAGTAAAAGTGGAATAGGGATGTTTATGGAAGAACCAGCACCAACGAAATTTAACTGCCCATTTGGTTTTAAAAATTTTATAAATAATTCCCAATTTAATTCCACAAATACTGTGGATAAAATAAAATCAAAATAATTATAATATTTTTTAATTCTCTTTCTGATAACTGATTTATTACAACAAACTGATGAGCACCCAATTGTTTTGCTTCGTATTCTTTATCTTTACTAGAAGAAAAAGCTATTACCTCACAACCAAAAGCTTTCGCAAATTGTATTGCTAAATGTCCTAATCCCCCAATCCCAATAATTCCTACTTTCATATGGGGTTTTACATTATAATTACGTAAAGGGTTATAAACTGTAATTCCAGCACATAATAAGGGTGCAGAAGTACTAGATTCCAATTCCTCTGGAAGGGGAATAGCAAATTTACTATTCACAATAATGGATTTCGCAAATCCACCTGGTCTTCCCACACATGTTGGTTGGTGTTTAATACATAATTGTTCTCGACCTGTTAAGCAATATTCACAATACCCACAACTGTCTGCTTGCCAGCCAATACCAACTCTCATCCCTTTTGATAAATGCTTAACATTTTTCCCTATATTCTCTACTATACCTATGATTTCATGTCCTGGTATTAAAGGATATTTACTTATACCCCAATCATTATCAATTAAATGGATATCGCTATGACAGATTCCACAATGAGTGATTTTTACTTCTACTTCATTCTCTTTAAGTTCTGGTTTTTCATATTCAAATTTTTCTAATGGAGATTTTTCTTTCATTGCTGCATAACTTAAAACTTTCATAATGATGATATTAATGTTCTCCTTTTTATAGACAATAAAAAAAGATTACAAGAATATAATAACATCAAAAAATTTTTATAAAGTTCATTCAAAACACGTCTCTTGCGCCCATCTAAAAATATTAATAATTTGATTCAATCGCATCAAATTTTTTAAAAGATATTATATAAAAATTAATTATTTATTATTAATATTTTAAATTTGTAATATTTATAATAAATCTATGCCATAAACTTTACACTGAATATTATTTAAATCAAAACTTTCTATAATAGATAAAGTTGAAATTCTAAAGAAAAAATTCAAACATGAATTTTTACTATTTAAAAGATGAATAGAAACTACATTTCTTTTGTTGCTAAAATGTTATACAAAAATAAATAGTTCATAAGGTTATGTTTCTATAAGAATTACTTTTGGAATCAACAAGAATAGTTTTAATGTTTTCATGTTCAAAACATCTTTTATAAAATCTATTCATATTTTTTCATAAAATTGAAATTAGTTTTTTAGTCGTAAGATAAAAAATGTAAAGTATGAATCTCAAAGTTTCTTAGAAGATGGAAATAGTCACTGAGAGGTGTTTAGAACTTGATACATTACCATCATCCTGATGGTAGATTTAAACAACCTGCAAGCAGGAATGCTTGCAATACCTTGGGGGTGGTGTAAATTTTCAATCACTACTTCAACCCTAACCTATAAAGATGTGATATGTGATTTGCGAAGGTGTATGCAGGGTTGCACGAAATCCAAGGTACTACCATCATCCTGATGGTAGTTTAAAAAAATCTACAAGCAAGGATGCTCGAAGTACCTTGGGATAACATAAATTCTCAACCTCAACCTTTACCCCCCCTTACTCCACTACTTCCCACTCATAACCAACAATATTTC
>JBEQAN010000127.1:0-4875 GCA_041640315.1 Leptospiraceae bacterium | reverse complement strand
GTTGATTTTATTAGACAAGAAAGTATAGGATAAGCTACTTTTTTATGTTCCTCAATTTAAAAAATTATATAGTCATTTTATTTACAATATATTGCTTAGGAAATTGCCAATTTTTAAAAGATTCATTGGTTCTTCTTTTTACTCCAGAATACAAAGCAGAATCAACGAATTTTAGTGCAATGTTTGTTGGAAAAGATAAAAATAGAAAAAAAATTTATGTAAAGCTACAAGAAATAATAAAAGGTAAACCTCAGCTTACCTCTATAGTAAATTATCCACTAAACCCAAATCTTTTTTTTGTTACATTAAAAAGTGGTGAATTATTAGTTTATGATTTTGATAAAAAAAATATAAAACATATTAACACATTTGATGTATTAACAGCTTCCGAACAAGGACTCTTAGGCATTGCTTTTCATCCTAACTTCAAAAACAATCAACTTTTATACCTCCATTATAGTGTTGGAAAAGATAGAAAAAAATATGGGAGAATTTCAGAATTTTTTTTGGATGTAAAAAACAATGATTTTAAGTTAAGAAATGAAAGAATATTACTAGAAATAGAACAACCATATTCCAATCATAATGGAGGGCATTTGGAATTCGGTCCGGATGGCTATTTATACATTGGGCTCGGAGACGGTGGATGGAGAGATGATCCACATAATTATAGCCAGAATCCACAGGTTCTACTCGGTAAGATGTTAAGAATTGATGTTAAACCATCAGAATCCCTGCCCTATTCCATCCCACCAGACAATCCTTATAAAAAGAATCCTACTTGGAGAAAAGAGGTCTTTGCTATTGGTTTAAGAAATCCTTGGAAATATAGTTTTCATCCAATCAATGGAAAACTTATTGTTGCGGATGTAGGACAAGATGAATACGAGGAAATCTCTATTGTAGAAAAAGGGGGAAATTATGGTTGGAGAATTAAAGAAGGGTATAGTTGCTATATGGATAAACATTTATGTAATCAAAATTTAGTGGATCCCATATATGTTTATTCTCATGAAGAAGGTAAATCCATTACTGGAGGTTATGTTTATACTTCCAATAAAATTCCAGAGTTAAAAAATAAATATATATTTGGTGATTTTGTCGAAGGTAAAATTTGGGCGGTCGATATATCATCAGACACAAAAAAAATAAAAGATGAAGATATTTTTTCTTTAGGGAAATGGCCAATTTTAATTTCTACTTTTGGAATAACAGCAGATGGAGAGATTTTAATTGGGGATTTCCAAACTGGAAAGATTTTTAAAATTGAAAAATAACAATAAAAAATCAATAAATTTTTAGATTTCATTATATCCTTTAATTCAATTTTTAACGATTAAAATTTAAAGTTAAAGGTTCAACATAAAGGATTTTTTTATTTGACTCTAAATCTTAAAAATTATATATGGCTACTATCTATAACGGTAGCCCAGGTAGCTCAGTCGGTAGAGCAATGGACTGAAAATCCATGTGTCGGTGGTTCGATTCCGCCCCTGGGCAAATCTTTCTAATATTTCTTTTCATATACAACTCAAGAATTCTTTACATATCTGCATAAATTTCTTGAAATACCCTTTTTTATTGATAGTTTGGAATTATGGAAAAAGGTTTTATTATATGTGTAGATGATGAAAAGTCTGTGGTGGCAACACTAAAGGAACAGTTATTAAAGTATTTTGGAAAAACCCATGAAATAGAGATAGCAACAAGTGGCGAAGAAGCATGGAATATGATTCAAGATATTTTAAATGATGGAGGTTCAATTGATGTAGTGATTACTGATCAGGTTATGCCAGGACTTAAGGGAGATGAACTTCTTGAGAAAGTTAATTCAATATGTCCAGATACCATAAAAATTCTTCTAACGGGTCAAGCAGGATTACAAGATACAATTGATGCAATCAATAAAGGTGGATTAAATTTTTTTGTAGAGAAACCATGGAACATAGAAGAACTACATTTTCATATAGAGCGATTGATAAAAAAGTATAAAGAAAATGTGGAAAATCATCGATTGATAAAACAGTTAGAAAAAAGAGTTATGGAATTAGAAAGTTTATTAGAAGAAAGAGAAAAAAATGAATAAAATCAAAAGAGCTCAGTTAATGTTCCTCGTAGTTCTTAGTAGTTTATTATTTACAGAGGTTCTTTATTCAAAGAATAAAGAGAGTCAGCAAAACGGTTCCTCTGGCGAAAAGAAAATACTTAGCAATGAAAAGCTAAATGAAATAATTAATAAAATTAAATATTTAAATTCCACAGATAGAGTTTTAACAATTAAAAGTTTAAGTAAACTTACAGAGGAAGATAAAAAAAAATTTTATGATTTTTTAGCGGAAGTATCTTTAAATGATTATGATTCTTTAGTTAGAGAAAGTGCACTTAAATTTTTAGCTGACGAAAAAGCTGATTGTTCTTTATGTATAGAATCTTATAAAAAAAACTTATTTTACGAAGGAGAAAAAGTACGGCTACAGGCATTAAGAGGGATTGAAAATTTAAAATTAGCGAATTTACAACAAGAATTTTTAGAGTTAATCCAAAAGACTGATTTTAGTCAAAACGATGTTTTTGTAAATAATTTAATAAGAACCTTAGGGGTTTTAGAATATAATCAGAATGAAATTACAGATCAATTAATCAAAAAGTATAAAGAAGAAACCACTCATTTGGAAGTAAAGAGAAGTATATTGCTTTATGCTGGAAACTCTAAGAATGATGCGTTTAAAACAATACTAATTGATGTTTTAGATAAAGAAGAAGATATCTATACAAAATCCTATGCAATAAATGCACTGGGCAAATTAGCAACAAAATGGGAAAAACAAGAAAAAGAAGCCATTATTCAAAGGTTAAAAGAGGAATATAATCGAATTCTATCCATAAGTAATCCTAAGGAAAGAGCTAAAAATAATCCTCTAAAACAACACTTAATTGTCTCTTTAGTTCGTTTAGAGGATGAATCTGTTAAAGAAGAAATCAAAAAACTCGCCTTAGATGATGATGCAAATATTCGTATAAAAGCTCTCGAATTTATAGAAGATTTGGAATTAAAAGATTATATTGAGATTTTAAAAGTAAAATATAAGTATGACCCAAGTAAATCTGTAAAAAATAAAGCAAAAGAAATTCTTCAGAAATGGAATGCATTAGAAGAAAAATAACTTTGATTTTACTACCTTTAATCTTTATACATCAGGAAAATTATGAAAGCTATTTACATACGGTAGATTCTAAAGATATAATATATTCAAATGATAAATCATTTCAGTATCATCTTTTATTTTCGCGAGTCGATAGCATTTATCTTGTATTTTATGATAAATCAAGAAAAGATATTTACGTTCAATTTAAAGAAGATCTTTATGATGATATTAATGATAAAATAAAACAACAATTTATTTCTGGACAACCCTATCAAGTAAAGATTCAATGGATTGGCATTATTAGAAATCATCGTTTTTATACTTTAGATCAAATAGAAATTAACAATTTGGATATAAATTCCGTCCTACTGATTTTTAAATTACTTCAGGCAAGTCCCTTAGTAATTAATGAAATTCAATTTTAAAGTTAAAGTATTATTTTTATTATTTTCTTTTCAGATATTTCCACAGACTTTATATACTAAATACATAAAAAAAGATCAAGTATTAGAAGTTTCTATCGACAAAAATTTTACTTGGATATTTTCTTTTCCTTTTGATATGCAGTATAAAACATACAAAGAAGGTAATTTTATAAATTTTGAAGGAAAGAATTTAGGTTTAGAAAAAATTTTTATTAAAACCTCAGCGATAAAAAATCAAAAAAATATCGATCCTTTGGCTTTTAAAAATGTTTTTTTTCAGTGTAAATATCCTTTTATGGATTTAAATATCGAAAGTATTGACTTAAAAAATTCATTACTTTCATTCTTTCATATTTGTTCAGATAACTTTTACTATCAATTAAAAAGTTTTATTTTTTATGATAATGTAATTCATGTATTATATATAATTTGGGTAAAAGAGTTAGCAGAAGAAGAATATGAAAGGATTCGTAAATTTATAAATTCTATCCAATATAAATTCTAAGTTAATAGAATTTCAATACTATAATTTTTAAATTAAACTCCAACAAAAAATATTGTTGTTTTAAAGTTCCAGTCGAAATTTGTAATAAAAAAATATAGACTACTTAATGATTGTAAAAAAATTGATTCTATGATAAATCCCATTGATTTAAAAAAAGGAATGGTGATAAAAGTCGATGGAGAATTATATACTGTTACATTTTCCCAATTTGTCAATCCGGGTAAAGGAAGTGCTTTTGTAAGAACAAAAATAAAAAATATCAAAAAAGGTAATGTGATTGAGCGAACATTTAAATCCTCAGAAAAAATTGAAGATGTAGAATTAGAAAAAAGAAGTATGACGTATTTATATAGAGAAGGTGAACATATAGTAATGATGGATCAAAATGATTATGAACAGTTTAATGTTCCAGCAGATTTAGTAGATGATATAAAAGATTTTATTAAAGAACAAATGATTTTTGATGTATTTTTTTATGAAAATCAACCTATTAGTGTTTCTCCTCCAAATTTTGTAGAGTTAGAGGTTGTATATGCTGAAGAAGCAAAAAAAGGTGATACTGTAGGAACAGCATGGAAAAAAGTAAAGGTAGAAACTGGTGGCGAAATTGATGTTCCTATTCATATTCGACAGGGGGACATTATCAAAATTGATTTAAGAGATCTTTCATTTGTAGAGAGAGTAAATAAATAATTACTATTTTAAATTCTTAAATCAATCAGGAGCATCATATGAGTATCATTGAAAGTGCCTTACAATCACAAAAAAAAATTTTTTTACAAATGGGAGGACAAGGTTC
>JBEQAN010000126.1:0-4885 GCA_041640315.1 Leptospiraceae bacterium | reverse complement strand
TTGATTGGAACTCGCGGATTATTGGATCACGAGAAGAAAGAAGGCATCATTTTAGTATTTGGACCTTATAGCTATAGAAATCTGGATTGGGATGAACATGCTATCTACTGCGAAATGAATTTTGGAAAGTGGGAATCAGTAGTAATTCCTTATGAATGCATTTTTAGAATGTTTGATAAAGCGGGCAATTTTATTATGCAATTTTTAACTATGGAACTGGAATCTTATGAAAAAAAATTACAAGAAGAAATCTCTAAAGAAAAAAATGAAAAGCAAGATGATAACATAATTGAAGTTGACTTTAACAAAAGAAAAAAGAAAGAAAAATAAAGCTTTAAAGATTCCTTGATGACAACAATTTTTTTCATTTTAAATATTAAAAAATAGTTGACATATTGTTGCTCTATTGTGCAATGCATAATAATGCGAATCATCAAGCGATATACAAACCGAAGATATTATGATGTTACCGCAAGTAAATCCATCCACTTAGAAGATATTGCTGATTACTTAGTAAATGGAGAAGACATACAAATCATCGATAAATCTACAGGAAAAGATATAACATCTCAAGTGTTAGCTCAAACCTTTATAAAAATTGTCACCAAAAATAAAAGTGATGACTTTAAAAAATTTTTATTTTCATCCTTAATTCGGGAAGTAAAAACAGATATATCAAAACTTTTACTTAGATTCATTCAAGGGGGAATTGGAACAGAATTACTTAGCATGGAAAAAATCATTTCTATTGTAGAAGATTTTATTGGTAAAGGAGAATTAAAAATCCAAGAAAAAGAACAGTATTTGAATGAAATTGTTTCTCAATTATATCACCACAAAGACAATCTTCAAGAAATTCTACTTCAAAAACTACTAAAATCACAACCTTATCTTGAATGGGAAGAAAAAGAGTGGAGGGAGATAGAATCACAGTTTAAAAATCCTACATAGGATAAAAAAGGAACTGTTAGAAGTTGATTTTGAGTACTATCAACATTATACTAACTTATTATAAAAATTTTTATCATTATATAAAAAATGATTTACAAAGATTAATTCGGTTGTTGTGATTATCGATACTAATGAAGAGGTACTATTTATGAAAAATTTGAAATTATTAATGCTTGTGTTTATGATTCCCATGTATTTATTCGCTGGTGCAGATGATGAAACGATAAAATATTATGAGAAACTATATAAACAACTCGAAAGAGATTTAGAAAATGGTACAGCAACAGAGAAAATTAATGCTATCCATTATATGGCCTCCTTAAGGAGATATAGATTTGTAAGACCCCTTTCAAGAGAATTACTCCGTGGTCTTGATGATCCTCTTTATAGAAAGATGGCTGGATTCGATCCTTATGTAAAATCAGCTATAGCCCATGCCCTCGGCGAAATAGGAAGAAAAGAAGGTTTAGAACCCCTCATAAAAGCGTTAGAGATTGTTGGTAAAATCATTGAAGATGAAAGGAAATTAATTGAGACCAAAAAACAAATAGCACAACAAAATCAATCTTACGAATTATTTTACGAAAGAAATGAGATTGGCCCTGCTCTTTTGTCTGATGATTACATTTATCCAACTTCTGCAGATGCTGCTTGGTCTATAGCCGATGATTTTAAAAAGTTTATTGCGATTGATCCAAATGATGAATGGATGCAAGTTCGAATGAAAGGCTATAATTATGTCAATGTCGCATTTTTTATTATTCAAGCCATCGGAAATATTAAATCAGAAGATGGAGTTGATGCAATTATACCCTATTTAGAACATCCCTATAAAGATCTTCGTTTATCTACTGCCCTAGCATTGGCTAAAATTGGATCGTTAAAATCCTTAGAAGCATTGGAAAAAAGATATCAAGTAGAACAAGATGATCAAGTGAAAGCAAGAATTGCATTTGCAATTTTGTTTAATGATAATTCCCGTGGGCAATATTATAAAGCTTTACTTCAATTGTTAAGACATCCAGATCATAGAGTTCGGTACGATGTAGCATCTGCGTTTAGGGAACTTGCCCTCGGAGAAGCTTATTATGAGCTTTCAGACGCTTTTTTGATTGAAGATAATCCCCAAGTAAAAAAAGTGCTCCAACAGGCAATTTACAATGCATATATGGACAACTTATTTCCACCTAATCCACTGTTGGATACGGGACCTCAGAGAGTATGGATTTATGGGGATCCTTACGCGCCAAAAGAAAAAAGATAAAATAAAAAATAGAATCCAAATTATACAACCAATTTTCCTTATTTTCGCTATGGAAATTTTTCTTCCCATAGCGATTCTTGCTCAACAGAAAGAACCAAGTAAGTACTACCATAAAATCAAAGCTGAAAAACCTTATGAGATGTTTGTTTCGAAACAACATGCAATTCTAAGAAGTAATCCTACTACCTACGCCTTCGAAATTGCTATCTTAAATCGGGGAGAAAAAGTAAAGGTAATCTATCAACCCGAAGAGAAAACCGCCATAGGAAATTCCTTGCAACATTGGTATTATGTAAAAACAGAAAAGGGATACGAAGGTTGGATTTATGGTACTTTTTTAAGTAAAACAAACCCAACTGAAGAAGAATTACCACTGGAACAGATTTCATTAGAGACCCTTTCGAAAGAACTTGTGGGGGTTTGGTGGGAAGTTGATGAGTTTGACAATACTGGTTTTAGAAAATTTGAATTTAATATCGACAATCAAGACATCTCTAAAGGAACATTTCTTTATACTTTTAAAGATTCTACAAAAATTGAAGGAGATTTTGAAATTAAAAACAATGGGAAAGTGATTCTCAATAAAACTCTACCTATTGGAAATACAATTCATTTCATGAAAAATCCAGAAGGATATAGAATCATCTTAGAAAATAAAAATAGAAAATATTATTTTAAAAAGTCTACTATCATGGATTCAAAGAATCAATCCTTACAAGAAGAAAGTATCAAAAATAAAACGGAGTATGATAGACAAACAAATTAAAAAAAAGTTAGAACTCATTAACCAAGATAAAAAAAATTCGATTTTAATACAACAAAATGAGATCAGAATTAATCGATATCTTGCTTTATGTGGTATTGGATCAAGAAGAGAAGTTGAACAACATATACTTAATGGTAAGGTTTCTGTTAATGGGGTAGTAATAAAAGATTTAAGTTATAAAGTAAAAAAAGATGATTTAGTATTATATGATGGGAAAAGAATTACACCACATAAACAACATATCTACATTGCTCTCAATAAACCTAAAGGATTTGTGGTTTCTAAAAAAACATTTAAAAATGAAAAATCCATCTATCATTTAATTCCCCCTCAAATTACAAAAAAATATCATTTAGGTTATGCGGGAAGATTGGATATTGATTCACGTGGTTTAGTCATACTAACCTCAGATGGTCTATTTATACATCACATTACACATCCAAAATATAAAGTATTAAAAAGATATCTCGTTCAATTAGATTCTCCTTTACTTGGATATGATTTAAATCTCTTAACTGGTAGAGGAGTCATTGATGAAAATGAAAAATTAAAGGCACTATCTATATCTGTAAAGGATCCGAGTAAGAATATTTATGAAGTAATCCTTACTGAAGGAAAAAAAAGACACATTCGTAGAATGTTTAAAGCTTTGCTTTACGATGTATTAGATCTTTACAGAGTTGCGATTGGAAAATTAGATTTGGAAAAATTAAAAATTAATGAGGGAGATTATAAAGAATTTGATCCTTCTCTCGTGTGGGAAGATAGTAATGAATTCTTAGAATTATATGAATTATATAAAAATTTTCAAAAATAATTATGTTATTTGTTACAACTGAATATTTAGTTTTTTTTATTATAACTTTTTTATTATTCTGGTCTGTACCACCTATCCTTAGATTTTCAATATTACTATTAGCAAGTCTATATTTTTATGGTACATGGAGCATAGCATTTATCTTCCATTTGATTATAGTTGTAGCTATTAACTACTATGGAATGAAATTATGGGATATTTATAAAAAAAAATATATATTCATTTTTATAATGATTATTGATGTATTAAATATTGCTATTTTTAAATATTATTATCTCTTTTTTGACTTTCTCGGTATGATTTTGAATATAAATGAATGGAAAATTTCTTTTTTAACGCAAACACTAAATTTACAAGGTTTAAAAATCTTTTTACCCTTAGGGATTAGTTTTTATACATTTCAAATCATGTCTTACTCTTACGACATCTACAGAGGAAATTTTAAAAACGAATATTCTTTCAGAGAAACATTACTGTATATATTATTTTTTCCCCAATTAATTGCTGGCCCCATCATGCGACCTCATGAGCTTCTTCCTCAAATCAGAAATCTAAGATTTCTAAATCCTCCTAATAAAGAAACTATCGAAGTAGGATTCTGGTTAATCCTTTTGGGAGTTTTTAAAAAAGTGATTATAGCTGATAATTTGTCAAACGTAGTATTACCTTTATTTACACAACCCATAGAAGATATAACCACTTTGGAAATTTGGATATATGTTTTTACATGTTTAATGATGCTTTATGCTGATTTCTCTGCTTATACAGATATTGCACGTGGTTGTGCAAAATTTCTAAATATAGAAATTCCCATCAACTTTAAAGCACCTTTTTTTATGATTTCCATGTCAGATTTTTGGAGAAGATGGCATCTTACCTTTTCTATGTGGATTCGCGATTATATTTATATTCCCCTCGGTGGAAGTCGTGTACCAGAGTTAAGAAATTATTTTAATCTTATCTTTACGTTTTTTATCGGTGGGCTTTGGCATGGTGCAAGTTATAATTTCATCATATGGGGTCTTTTAGTTGGTATCATTCTTTCTCTGGAATCATTTTTCTTTCGAAGAGGAATAAAAGAAGTCCC
>JBEQAN010000125.1:0-4893 GCA_041640315.1 Leptospiraceae bacterium | reverse complement strand
ACGTGAACACCCAAAATCCCTTAGATACTCCCGTAATGAAACAGTATCTGGAATTGAAATCTCAATATCCAGACGTAATTTTATTTTTTCGCATGGGAGATTTTTATGAATTGTTCTTAGATGATGCGAAGATTGCAGCTCCCATCATGGATGTTGCCTTAACAAGCCGTCAAAAATCTATTCCTATGGCTGGTGTTCCTTATCATAGCGCAGATATTTACATTAGTAGACTTCTACAATCTGGATTGAAAGTAGCCATCGCAGAACAAGTCACTGATCCCAAGAATCCGCGCTTAATGAAAAGAAAAGTCTTAAGAGTGATCACCCCAGGAACAATCGTTGAAGAAAATTTAATTAAAAATTCTGATGCTCAGTATTTAATGTCTATTAGTGATTCTAACTTGAATGGAAATGAATTTGGTATTTCTTTTGTTGATATTTCTACGGGAGAAATATATTCGTATCAAATTTTGGAAAACGAAAGTTCCCTTCAAATAGAAGATCTCTATTTTGCTTATCTTCCCAATGAAATTATCCTTCCTTCTCATCTTGAAAAGCTCATAGAAAAGAAATTTGGTCATCTAAACGTTACAATTTCTATTCTTGAAACATGGAAAGCTACTATTGAAGAAGGGAAAAGAAAATTTGAAGAATTTTATAAAGTAAAAATACATTCCTTTTTTGATGAATCCATATTACAATCACCTATTTTAGGTTCTATTAGTTTAATTTTGTATTATTTAGAAAAAAATTTCCCAGAACAAATCATCGATTTAGAAATTCCCAAGATCATTCATTTTGATGAAGAATTTCTTATCATCGATGAAAAAACTATCAAAAACTTAAATCTTTTTGAACCCAAAGAAACAAGTTTATATCAGCTATTTAAACCTATAACACCCAAAGGGAAACGGCTTTTAAAAGATTTCCTTTTACATCCATTAAGGGATTTAGGAAAAATCACCTATCGTTCTGAATTAGTAAATTTTTTTTATCATAATGAAGAGTTGACGAAGACATTAAGAAATTTACTCGTCTCTATCTATGATATTGAAAGGATTCTAACTAGATTTCAATATAATAAAGGGAATCCAAAAGATTTCAGGAATATCATCCAAACCATTTATGCTATCGAAGAGATAAGAAATCAATTAATACAAGGAAAATGTAATTATGAAATTCACCTCGAAAGTAACCTCTTAGAAACCATAAAAAACATCGACCAAGCAATCGTAGAGAATCCACCAGCGATTTTGGGAAATCAACTCTTTTTAAAAAAAGGTTTTGATAAAGAATATGATGAAGCTTTACTTGCAAAAGAGAAAGGAACAGAATGGATTTTAGAATTCGAAAAAAGAGAAAAAGAAAGGACTGGACTTTCATCTCTAAAAGTAGGTTATAACAAAATTACGGGATATTATATAGAAATTTCAAAAATTCAAGCAAAACAAGCACCGCGTGAATACGAGCGAAAACAAACCCTTGTGCAATATGAACGTTTTACTAGCGAAGAATTAAAAGAAATTGAAACAAAAATATTGATGGCTGATGAAAAAATCAATGAATTGGAAAAGTACTATTTTGATAAGTTTACCAATGATATATTAAAAATTAAAAAAGAACTTAAAGAATTGATTTACAAAGTAGCATTTTTGGATGTAGTGATTGATTTTGCCAAGGTTAGTAAAGAAAATCAATGGACAAAACCAGAATGGAATGATAACAAAGAATTAATATTAATAGAATCTCGACATCCTGTTGTAGAAAAATTTTTACCCTTAGAAATGAATTTTATCCCTAATGATGTTTATTTAAATACAAAAGATAAAAGCTTAGCGATAATTACCGGTCCCAATATGGCTGGAAAATCTACTTATATTCGCCAAGTGGGAATCATCCAAATCTTAGCGCAGATGGGATGTTTTGTACCAGCAAAAAAAGCGAATCTTTCTATTGTTGATCGAATTTTTACAAGAGTAGGTGCAAGTGACAATTTAGCAAAAGGTGAGTCGACTTTTTATGTAGAGATGTTAGAGACCGCACAGATTCTTCATCATTTTACAGAAGATTCTTTAATTATCATGGATGAAGTAGGTCGTGGGACTTCTACATACGATGGATTATCCTTAGCTTGGTCAATTGTTGAATATTTAACAGAAACAGTAAAGCCAAAAACCTTATTTGCAACCCATTACCATGAACTAACAATCTTAGAAGAACGAGAAGGGGTTTATAATCTAACGATGGAGGTAATAGAAACAGAAGATGAAGTTGTTTTCTTACATAAAGTAAGACCGGGCTATGCGGACAAATCTTATGGTATACATGTGGCAAAACTTGCGGGACTACCAAAGAAAGTCATCAACAGAGCTCAGGTACTTCTACAAGAATTTGAATCAAAATCACAAATGCTACATCAAACTATAAGAAAAACATTCATGTATCAAGAAGAGATCGAGTTCCAACCCGTTAAGAAAGAAAAAAAATCTCCGAAAAAACTGGAAATTATAAAAAAACAAATGGAATTATTTTAATATTATAATTCAATAAAAATAGGATGATTTATGCAAGTATCAAAAGAAATAACCAAACCTTCAGAAAATCAAGAAATTATCACATTAGCGATACAGGGTATGTATTGTGCAGGTTGCGCAGCACGTATTGAAAATGTTTTAAAACGTACAGAGGGAATCGAAGAAGCAAAGGTAAATTTTGCAACAGCAACGGCTATAGTGAAATATAATCAAAAAATTACTTTTGATGAAATTAAAACCAAAATTCAAAAAATTGGTTATGATGCTAATATAAAAGAAAATTTATTTGCTAAGGGAAATATAATCAAATATCAAAAAGAAAAACAAAAAAATATTAAAGAGATTTTATTATTTTTATTTAGTTTGATCTTAAGTCTTCCTTTAATTTTACATATGTTTCTTCCTATTGCCTTGGAGCCTTTAACTCAATTTTTACTTGCGACCCCCGTTCAATTTATAGCTGGATATAGATTTCATAAAGGTGCGATAAAAACCCTATTAGGTGGTGGAGCCAATATGGATGTTTTGGTTTCCTTAGGTACTAATGTTGCCTATTTTTATAGTGTATTGATTTTATTTTATCCGCATCTATTTCATGAATATCATGTATATTTTGAATCTTCAGCTGTTGTAATTACATTTGTTTTGTTAGGAAAAATCCTAGAAGGTATTTCTAAAAGAAAAGCAAATCAGGCTATTGAAGATTTATTTTCTTTACAACCTTTAATCTGCCATTTGTGGAAAAACGAAGAGATTCGTGATATTGATATCAATTTAGTTCAAGTAGGAGATATTATCTTAGTTCGTCCCGGCGAAAATATCCCCGTCGATGGTGTAATTATCGAAGGATCTTCAGAATGTAATGAATCTTTAATTACTGGAGAAAGTTTACCTGTTCAAAAGAAAAAAGGTGATAAAGTATATTCTGGAACGATGAATTTATCTGGTATGCTAAAAATACAAGTAGAAAAAACTGCAGAAGAATCTACTCTTGGGAATATTCTTAAGATGGTTGAAGATGCGCAGAGTTCCAAAGCACCTGTTCAGAAATTAGCTGATATCATTTCTGGTTATTTCGCAATAGGTGTAATTATAATAAGCATTTTAACATTTTTTATTTCTTTTTTTATTTTTAATGTAAACATCACTTCAGCAATCATTCGGGCTGTTGCTGTATTGGTAATTGCATGTCCTTGTGCTTTGGGACTTGCAACCCCCATTGCAATTTTAATTAGTTCTGGTATAGCAGCTAAATATGGAATTCTATTTAGAAATGGAGAATCCATAGAAAATATTGGAAAAATCCATACTCTCATTTTTGATAAAACAGGTACGCTTACAACGGGAACTTTAAAAGTAAAAAAAATTCGATTTGATTCAAAGCATAATGTGGATTCTTTAAAACAGATCTATAGAATGATCTATCTCTTAGAAAGTTCATCAGAACACATTATTGCTAAATCTATTGTAAATTTTATTAAAGAATCAATTTTCGATATTAGAAATTCTTCTTTAACATTAATCCACTTAGAAAACTTTCCCGGTTATGGAGTAAAAGGAGAGATTTTAGAAAAAAATCTCAATAAGACATGGGAAATTTATATAGGAAATCAAGATTTTTTTAAAACTCAACTAAATTTTGAGTTCGAAAAAATTTTTAAAAATCTTCAGAAAGAGAGCGAAGATCATGTAACAGCTGTTTATATATATATTCCCAATTTAACCGCTGGGTTAATTTTATTACAAGATACCCTCAGAGACAATGCGGACGATGTGATTCGTTTTTTAAAATCTCATAAAATTGAACCTATCCTTGCCACAGGTGATAAAAAAGAAATTGCAACTAAAATAGCTACACTTCTTGGGATTGAAAAAGTTTATAGTGAATTAAAACCAGAGGATAAAATCCAAATTATAGAAAAGTTGCAACAAGAAGGTCGAATTGTAGGTATGATTGGTGATGGTATCAATGATGCACCAGCATTATCTAAGGCGAATGTTTCCTTTGCTATGGGGGGAAGTGTTACCCTTACGAAAGAATCTGCGGATGTAAATTTAATTCATAATGATTTGATGGATTTACCTTTTTGTATCTATTTATCTAAAAAAACCCTTAGAAAAATCAAACAGAATTTATTTTTTGCTTTCATATACAATATAGTTGGTATTCCATTAGCAACTTTGGGATATTTAAGTCCAGTATTTGCGGGATTGGCAATGGCTATGAGTTCTGTTTCAGTTGTAACATCTTCTTTATTTTTATATTTAATCTCTAAAGAGTCGTTTAAGCATCAAATGGGATCTTTAAACTTGACATGATAATTTTTTTTTTAGATTATGTTATTGTGAAGTTAGCTTT
>JBEQAN010000124.1:0-4908 GCA_041640315.1 Leptospiraceae bacterium | reverse complement strand
CCAGCAGTTCAAGCTCTTGTAAGAGATATTTTTGGCAAAGAACCAGCGAAATCCGTTAACCCTGATGAAGTTGTAGCTGTTGGTGCTGCAATTCAAGGTGGTGTATTGTCTGGTGAAGTAACAGATGTATTACTTCTTGACGTTACTCCACTCTCCTTAGGTATAGAAACCTTAGGTGGTGTATTTACAAGATTAATCCCAAGAAACACAACTATACCTACAAGAAAATCGCAGATTTTTACAACAGCAGCCGATAACCAAACTGCGGTTACTATTCATGTCTTACAAGGCGAAAGAGAGATGGCAAGAGACAATAGAACTCTCGCAAGGTTTGAACTTGTAGGAATTCCACCAGCTCCAAGAGGAATTCCACAAATTGAAGTAACCTTTGATATCGATGCTAATGGAATTGTCCATGTTTCTGCGAAAGACTTGGCGACTGGTAAAGAACAAAAAATTCGAGTAGAAACAACAAGTGGTTTAACTGAAGAAGAAATACAAAGAATGATAAAAGACGCAGAAAAATATGCAGAGAAGGATAGACAATTTAGACAATTAGTAGAAGCTAGAAATGAACTTGATAACCTAATTTATAGTTTGGAAAAAAGTAAAAATGAATCTAATTTGTCTAATGAAGATAAATCCAAAATTGAATCTGCAATTCAACAAGCTCGTTCTGTACTTAATTCAGAAAATATTGATGCTATTAGAAGAGAAAAAGATAACATCATAAGAATAATGAATGAATATGCTCAGAAATTTGCACAAACTCATTCTAGTGATGGTTCAAAACAATCACAACACACCCATGAACACAGTACATCTGGAGAAAAAGTAGTAGATGCAGATTTTACTGTTGTCGATGATGAAAATAAAAAATAATCAATAATCAAAAAACCCCTTTGAATAAGGGGTTTAATTTATTTATTGTAGGGGTATTATATGGCTGATAGAGATTATTATGAAATACTTGGTGTAAGTAGAAATGCAACACAAGATGAAATCAAATCTGCTTATAGAAAGTTAGCTTTAAAATATCACCCAGATCGAAATAAAAACGATCCTCAAGCAGAAGAAAAATTTAAAGAAGCCACAGAGGCATACGAAGTTTTATCTGATCCAGAAAAACGAGCAATCTATGATAGATATGGAAAAGCTGGTCTTAATGGCACTGGGTTCGGTGACCAAACATATGGTTATAAAGCTTATACAGATTTTTCAGACATTTTTGGTGATTTTTCATCTATTTTTGAAGAAATTTTTGGTAGTGGTTTTAGATATTCGTCGAGTGAATACTCTAAGAGAGGTGCTGATTTAAGATATAATTTAGAAATTGATCTTGAAGACGCTGCCTTAGGTAAGGAAATTACAGTTGAAATTCCAAGAAAAGAAACATGTGAGGAATGCGGAGGAACGGGAGCAAAAAGAGGTACACGTCCACAAATGTGTTCTATGTGCCAAGGAAGTGGAAGAGTAAGAACTGTTCAAGGATTTTTTTCAGTTACAAGCACTTGTCCACAATGTAAAGGTACTGGTAAAATTATTCGAGATCGATGCGAAAGATGTAATGGAGAAGGTTTAGTAAAAAAAACAAGAAAGCTAAATATAAAAATTCCACCTGGCGTGGAAAATGGAAGTAAAATCAGGCTTAAAGGAGAAGGAGAGGCTGGAGTTCAAGGAGGACCACCTGGCGATCTATATGTTGTAGTTTATATTAAAAAACATCCAACTTTCGAAAGACAAGGGGATGATTTGTTAATAAAAGTAAATATTCCCATTACTGTAGCAACCCTTGGTGGTGAAATTGAAGTTCCTTTAATTGATGGGAAAAAAGCAAAATTAAAAATTGCTCCTGGAACTCAAAATAATCAAATACTAAGAATTAGAGGCAAAGGTATGCCAGTCTTAGGAAGTTCCAATCGCGGTGATCAACTGGTATTGATCAATGTTCAGATACCTACTAAGTTGTCTACGCGCGCAAGAGAATTAATGAAGGAACTCGATAAAGAATTCGAACTAATGGGATTAAAAAAAGAAACATTTGCAAAACCTTAAAAAACGAATTCATTTGACATCGTAATTATTAAAATAAATTCAGCATTTAATGAAAAAGATTAATGTGGGTATAATTGGTGTTGGCCACATGGGCCAATATCATGTAAATGTGGCTATTTCTATTCCTAATATTCATGTAGTAGGAATTTATGATAACGATCCACAGCGGTTAAATGAAATCTCAAAAAAATTTTTAGTTGAATCTTTCAATAATATTGATGAATTAATCCGACAATCCGATGCATTAATTATTGCTGTACCAACGAAGTACCACTACGAAATTGCAAAAAAATGTTTAAATGAAGGTAAACATGTTCTTGTAGAAAAACCCATGACTCAAACAGTAGAACAAGCAGAAGAAATTGTAGAATTGGCAGAAAAAAATGGATTAATTTTACAAGTAGGACATGTAGAACGTTTTAATGGTGCAATTCTAGAAATAAAAAAAATCATCGATAATCCCTATTTTGTAGAAACAAAACGATTGTCTCCTTTTAATCCAAGAGTTAGCGATGTGGGAGTAGTGTTAGATCTAATGATTCACGATCTTGATATCATATTAAATTTAATTCCCTACGAAATTAAATCTCTTCATGCTCGTGGTTTAAAAATTTACACAAATTATGAGGATTTAGCTAATGTAATGATTCAGTTTGAATCAGGTACGGTAGCTAATTTAGTTGCTAGTAGGGTAACACAAAATAAAATTCGATTGTTAACTATTACTCAAGAAAAATCTTATGTTGTCTTGGATTTCGCAACGCAAGATATTGATATTCATAGAATGGCTTCTAGTGCTTATCTTATGACAAAAGAAGAGATTAAATATAAACAGGAATCCTTTGTTGAAAAAATTTTTGTTCATAAAGATAATCCTTTAAAACTTGAACACAATCATTTTATTAATTGTATCCTTGGAAATGAAGATCCAATAGTTCCAAATCATAAGGATATAATGACATTAAAATATGCTTATCGTATTTTAGAAGATATTCATAAAAATTTAGTTTAGATTATACCACGTAAAGCATTTACAATTCGTTCCACATTGCTTGCGGATAACATGGGGTAAATTGGTATACAAAAGCTTTTTTTGAATAATCGTTCTGAATTTTGAAAGTTAGAAGAATTCATGTTCAAATATTTGTGTAAAGGTAAGGGGTAAGGTTTTATTTCTATTTTTAGGGATTTAAAATATCTTTGAACTTCTTCAGGATTCTTTTGAAATACTACGGGGAATCTATGATAATTATCATAATTATAATATTTAAAATAGGTTTCATTAAAAGAATTTTTAATTCCTTCTAAATACTTTTGACCAATTTTTTTTCTTCTTGGAATAATAGAACCAAGCTTATTAAGTTGATGAATCCCCATGGCTGATTGAAAATCTTCTAAAATATAATCGTATGCAACTTCTTCGGGATTTCTAAATTTACTATAGGTTTTTTCTTGAATATATTTATAAATTTTATTTGATTCCGTTAAAATGATAGCACCTTTCCCCGTTGTTATGATATCATCTGAATTTAATCCGCATATTTGTATAATGCTTGATGTTCCAATATTGGGTTCCAAAAGACTACCATTTCCATTTCCATCAATTTGATATCCAAGAATTCCCGTAATATCTTCTATTACATAAATTTTCTTTTCTTTTAATAGTTCGAAGGGAAATTCATAATACGCGCCATGAATATAATCTGCAATAAAGATATCATTTTCCTTCATTTTTTCTTTTATAATTTGTTCAAGTTCTTCTCTGTTGGGAAAAAATGAATTTTTTTCCACCTCAATTAACTGAATCTTTAGATTCAAATATCGCGCTGCATCTAAAGCATGAACAGAAGATAAATTGATCAACCAGACAGTGGTTTCTGGTTGTAAATTTAATGAAAGAAAAGCTAAATGATAAGCACTGACTTTTGAGTTAACCGCGATTGCTTTTTTAAAATTTAAAATTTCACAAAATAACTTTTCAAATTTCTCTGTTAATGTTTCTGTTGTAATGGTATCTTCGAGTAAACAATTTAGGACGGCTTCTAACTCTTCTTTTGTTAAATAGGTTTTATTATAATCAATGGATTTATTCGAGTCCTTTTTGTTTATATACTGTTGGATAAGATTCATATTATAAAGTTTTTTTGATTAGTTTTAAGGACAACTAAATTTAAAGTAAGATTATAATAATGTTGTTGCTAAATATGCCCATGCATCATAAGAAAGTTCTATTTCAATTTCAATCCTTCGGTCTATTAAATCTCCAGGAAAAAATAATATTTCGCTTTTTTGAAAAGAAATTTCTTTATTTTTATTTTTGATAATGATTTTTAAGCTTCCTTCTAATAAAAGCAATATGGAGGGATAATGTGTAAGCTTGATTTTTTTGAAACTTTCAGATGAGTTTGGCTCATGTAAAATAATCATTAGAAAATCTTTAATGGGTGTATAGTAAATTTTATATAACTCATATTGTTGTGGTTTTATTGGTTTTATATTAGTCATATGGTAGTCTAACATGTGGATCAATGTTTCAATATCTTTGAATTTATTCGTTAAACCGCCACGAACAACATTATCCGAATCTGACATGATTTCTAAGATATGACCTTTTAAGTATGCGTGCGGTATATTTGGCCCAAGATAGATGGCTTCTCCACGATTTAATTTAACATATTGAAGTAAATAGATACAAATAATACCCGGATCATGTACACCATAATAATAAGCTAATTTATAAAACCACTGATCTCGAATGGGATCTGGAGAATTTGTATTTAAAATAAAAAAAATTTTATTTACTAAATTCTCTAAATTTTCTTTATCTAATGTCAATATATATTTATAAATTTC
>JBEQAN010000123.1:0-4913 GCA_041640315.1 Leptospiraceae bacterium | reverse complement strand
AATAATAACTATCTTTTCCCTTTAAATTCATTTGAAAAATTATATCTCGCGGTGCTTTCATTTTTTTTATATTCAATTTATATTCATTCAGATAACTTTGGGATTTCTTGTTAAAAGGAACAACAATTTGATCTTGTAAAAATAAAAGTCCTAAGCTTAGAAATATAGAAATAATAAAAATACCAAGAATGGCTCTATAGAAGGAAATCCCCGAAGAAAATATTGCAACAAATTCTTTTTCATTCGTCATAAAAGAAACGACAAAACTAACCGAAAACATAATTGCGGCGGGTATAACATATACAGCAATTTGGGGAATAGAATACAAAAGCGATAAATATAATAGTTTCTTGCTTTTGTCAGTTTCTATTTTCATGGAATCCAGTAAATTTATTAACAAAAGAACACCAATTAATCCTATTAAAGAAAATAGAAAAGATTTGATAAATTGTAAAGTGATATAACGATCTAATATCTTAATTCTTAACATAAAAATTAGAAATTGATTTATTAAATTTATTGAGTTTTCAAATTAAAGGTAAAAAGAAAGTATTTACGGGTAAACCAAAAAAATATGATGACAATGTTAATACTATAGATGCACTTAATGGTATGGTTAGATTATCATCAATTAACCCATATAATGTAGTAAAAGAAAATAATTCTACGAAAGATGACACTGTTGCTGTTATTAACATTATGATTGTCAAGACAAAAAAATTTTCACTTGTTAGATATAAATTTTCATTTCCGATTCGAAAAATTGTTAAAATCATTAAAAATACCATAGATACAACAAAAGAAGAAATCAAAAAAGCAAGAAGTCCTTCTAAACTTTTTCCATGAATTAATTTTCTTTTTCCATAATAAATACCAAAATATGCAGCGATGGGATCACACACCATAAGTATAAGTGATGCAATTACAATTGTTTCTTTAGTAAAGAAAAAGAATAATATTAAGTTTGCCAAAATATAAGATATAGATCCATGAATTTGATTATATTCATTTTCTTTTAAAAGTTGCCCTACAACCCGAATAAAGATCTTATTAAAAGATGGAACATTGAATCGAATTATCTCTATGACTATCAAAAATATAAGAAAAATTAAAATCATCCAAGCACCAATATATCTAGTAATATGGGGGTTAGAGGGATCAAGGAAGCGAAAAATATCGATAAACAATAAAAAAGGGATTATCAATCCAAGTAAATGCCAAAGTTTTCTTTTTAGATTGAATTGTTTTTCTTTTGGATCTATCATATTTTCTAATCCCTTAATATATAATCTTCTGAAGATTGATCACTTTTAGTAATAAATAAACGATTTTTTACCTCTATCCCCAACATCAACTGATACAAATCTGTTAAAATGGCTCTACTTGAATAATAACCATGCCCTAAGCCTCCAATACCTAAGATGGGAGAATCTACTCTTTTTACATTAATGACATCTAAACCATCCACTTTATAACATTGCCCTATTCTTCGATTTTTATTAACAACTTCTGAAGCTTTAAGTGCATTATCATTAGGGGAACAATATATTGTGATACGATGAGCAATATTTTTTATGACCTTAGCATCTCGTTTAAAATCCTCAATAGGATAATCTGGTGCATTGAAGATGATTTCTTGAATTTTTTTATTTTTTATTTGATTTGAATTTGCAAGTTCTACCAAAACTGGTATTACAATTTGATGTCCCATAGAGTGGACGATTAAATATATCCTCGTTCCCTTAGAAAGATTATTAAAAAGTTCTTGTAAAAAGCTTTTAAAGACTGGTAAAGATATTTTCGCATATTGTTGATTCACTTTATAAGTTTCATTTATCATTAAATTAGAAAACATACCACCTTGTGGTCCTGCTGGCCAAGTATATAAAATTGTAATTCCTTGAAACTTTAAATCATAATGGATTTGAGCAGCACGATATACAGCTTCTTCAAATTCTACATTAAAACCGTGAACAAAGATTAAGATTTCTTTTTTATCTTTTATAATATCATAAAAATCTTTTTTTTCTAAATTTTTTTGTCGAATTGCATAAAAGTAAAGATTTTTATTTATGATTTTGTCATTAGATACATCTAAAGAACCAATGGAATGTTCCTTCGGAACATTGATAAAGCAATAAATATATTTCACAGAACCCGGAGAATTTTTAAAATATTTATTATTACACTCTTCATTTTCCCCATCAGTGTTTCGATTCGTTATAACGAGTATAGGAATTTCTTTAGTATCAATCATTGGTTCTTTAATTCTATCATTTAAAACCATACTAATTTCAGAAATTGATACAGTAGTTTTACAATCATTCAATAACAAAATGAGTAAAATTAGAAATAATATTTGTTTCTTCATAAACAAAGTTCCAGTATAAATTTTGAATGAATTCAATCAATGATAGATTGTAAACTAATTTTTTATTTCTTTTCTATATCTTCTGGTTTCTCTGGTCTTAGTAAAGGAAATAAAATCGTATCTCTAATGGTATGATGATTGGTAAGTAACATTACGATTCGATCAATCCCAATCCCTAAGCCTCCAGCTGGTGGCATTCCATATTCAAGAGCCCGTATAAAATCATAATCCATATATTGCGCTTCTTCGTCTCCCGCTTCTCTTTTTTTAACTTGTTCAAGAAATCGTTCTTTTTGATCAAAAGGATCATTTAATTCACTAAAAGCATTTCCAATTTCCCTTCCAGCAATATAGGGCTCAAAACGATCTACAAATCTCGTATCATCTTTATTCGCTTTCGCAAGTGGTGATATTTCTTTTGGATATAGTACGATAAATGTAGGTTGTATTAAGTGTTTTTCTACTGCTTCATCAAATAGAATTTCTGTTATATCCCATATACTCTGTACGTGAGAAAACAGTTCTTTTGAAAATCCATTTTTGATAGCTTGTTGTATTACTTCTGCAATAGAAGAGTCTGGTTGAATTTCTACCCCAGAGTATTGTTTGATGGCATCAAGATAAGAGATTTTTTTCCAGGGCGGAGTCAAATCAATTATATGATCTTCGTATTGAATCTTCAATGTACCATGGATTTCTAAGGTTAAAGAAGTTATTAATCTTTCGCATAAATCCATCATTGTATACATGTTTCCATATGCCTGATAAACCTCTAACATGGTAAATTCTGGATTATGTTTATAGCTGATTCCTTCATTACGAAAATTTCGATTTAATTCAAATATTTTTGTAAATCCCCCAACAAGTAGTCGTTTTAAATATAATTCTGGAGCAACCCGTAAATATAGATCGATATCAAGAGCATTATGATGAGTAATAAACGGTCTAGCATTTGCTCCCCCAGGGATGGGTTGCATCATAGGGGTTTCAACTTCTAAAAATCCTTCTTTTGTTAAGAAATTTCTTATAAACGAAATGATTTTAGATCGGATAACAAATGTCTCTCTTACCTTTGGATTTACAATTAAATCTACATACCGCATTCTATAACGCTGTTCTTTATCTGAAAAGGCATCATATACCTTACCATCTGCTTCTTTTACAACTGGTAATGGTCTTAAACATTTTGCTAGTAACTTTAATTCTTCTACATGAAGGGTTTTTTCTCCAACATTCGTTAAAAATAAAAAACCAGTGATACCAATGATATCTCCTAAATCAAGAGATTTTACGATATCAAAATCGGTATTGAGATCATCTTTTCGAACATAAAATTGGAGCTTCCCCGTATCATCTTCTATTGTAAAGAAACCTGCTTTACCCATCATTCGTTTTGAGCGAATTCTTCCAGCAATTGAATATTTTTGTTCTTTAGTATAATTTGGAGGTTCAATTTCTAAAAGCTCTTTTATCGTATGTTTTCTTTCAAATTCTTGCTTGTAAGGATCATAATTCTTTTTTCTTAGATTATTTAACTTTTCTAAACGGACTTCAAATTGATCATTCATCAAAGACAAATTTTTTTTTTAAGTTTGTTAGTAAAATCATAAATTCCTTATCAAAGTAGATTTTTTTATTTTTATTACTAAAAATATTTTAGTTAATTTGAATACCTTAGGAATCAACTAAAATTATAAAAATTTTATTAATATTAATTAAAGTAATTCAAACATTCCTAAAAAAATTGACATATAACCTTAGATAGATAGAATCACCAAAAAAATCATATATCGTGAGGCTATAAATGAATATATATAATTTTAACGTTAATCGGGTTAATATTATGAAAAAAAAATTTTGGCAAGAGTTGAAGGATCATATCCTAAGCTATATTAAGAAGAAATCAGCTGAAAGATTAACTATTATGTTTATCCCCCATGGAAATGATAAAATCTACAGTTTTCATTTAAGTTTTTTAATGGTTTTATTTTTATTATTAATTTTTTTCTCGTTAATAATAATTAGTTTATCTGGTTATCACAAATATAAAGAACTTTCTTCTAAAATTGAAGAATTAAAAAAACTATATGGTAAAAATTATCAAAATGTTTTTATATTACAAAATTCTCTTTTAAAGCTCCAAGAACTAGTTAAAAAGCTCATCAGTAAAAATCTTCAAGACATTCTACATGAGGAATTCCATATTAAAAATGAAATCACCTATGAAGATTCCATTAATAGATCAAAAAAACTTTTAAATCAAGAAATTCAAAATAATCTTTCAATCCAACCAAATACAAAATATTTAAAAGCAACCTATATTTCTTCTGCGATTCGGATACATTTAGAACATCAAAATCATCTTATGGGGATGGTTTCCAATACATTTATAAAAAAAATGCAACTCAATTCAGACATACCCAATGGTAGACCTGTTGCTAAAAATCGCTTTAGAGATACGTCTTCTTATGGATTAAGATTAGATCCAATTACAAAAAGCACCTTTGAATTTCATACGGGAATGGACATGGCTGGTAATCTT
>JBEQAN010000122.1:0-4918 GCA_041640315.1 Leptospiraceae bacterium | reverse complement strand
GGAATCCACTCGTCTGGTATATCATTTTTGAAATATATAATATTTAAAAATCGTTTTCCAATGGGAAAATCAAAATCAAACGAAACTTCTGTTGTTATGTATAATCCTAAGCTATCTAAAATGGGGAAGATTTCTGTAAGGGCGAAGGGTTCACAGGAATAAATATTGATAGTTAAAACTTCCTTTTTAGGGGATTCTAAAATATTGATAGATTTTGAAAATTTTACATAAAATTTTTTTTCATTTGTAATGGTTTCTAAAAAACTTATATTATTATATGCTTCTTTGGGGGATAAATAAGCCGTTAGTGCTTGTGGTAAAATTTCTCTATAAGTTTCTAGTTTTACTTTTGATTGTTTTAATGATTCTTTATAAGTAATATATTGAATAAAATGATCATACCATGAGTAGAAAATATATTCTTTTTCTTTGTTCAATATAGACTTTAATTTTTTTAAGTTATTATGTGTTAATAATAAAAACGTATAAATAAATTGGTTATAAGTTCTTTTAAAATGGGTTTGGACAATAACATCATAAGATATTAATTTGTCTAAATATTCACTGTAGGGATCTACATATTTTTGAAGTTCTATTAAAATCACCCATATGGAATGGTTTTCTTTATCTTCAGTGATTAATATTCTTTGTTCATTGGTATAAAGATTATCAATAAAAAATTCAAACCAATCTTTTAGTAAGTTGATGTTTCTAGAAAAAAGAATTCCCAGTGGTATCAATTGAGAAATTTTATAAATTTCTTTATATTTAAAACCATTAAAATTGGCATTTAAGATATCAGCAATTCTATCTAATTTCTTTTTAATTGGTGGAATTAAATATCTGGGCGAAAGTTCTCCTTTTCCTGCAATACTACCAAGAAGTATATGTAATTCCTTATATTTTCTTAGGATGATGATATGGAGTGGTTTATATCGTTTTACATTGCTTTTTATACTAGATTCTTTAAAACGAATATCTTCTTTGGATTTAAATGTAAGAGGTCTAATTTCTCTTAAGAGAATCTCTTTATAATCTTTATTTCCTAATAGACCCAGTTCATTCTTTAATGATGAACCTTCTATTAAACCATATCCCATATGAATGAAATTTTCTCGAATCCACTCTTTATTTTCATTCAGTTCTTCATTTTGAAAATTCAAGCTTTTTAAAATTTCATTGATGGAATGAAAATCTTTTACAATGATTTGAAGTTCTTTTAAGTTAAAGAGGATTTTATCTTGTAATTCTTTTAATGTTTCTTCATCAAGTTTTTCTAATTCGACATAAACATAAGATTCCCTCGTATATCCATTTTCTTGTTTTGGAGCAATCTCGATAATTTGATGTTCTTTTCTTTTTATAAATAAAATTGCATTGATGACTCGAAAAATTCTTAGTTTTTCGGATTTTAAAAAATCTACAATTGTATCTATAATAAAAGGCATATCTATTAGATTTACTTCGATAATACTTGTATGATATGGCCATACATCCTTAGAGTTATAACATTGAATTTTTATTTCCGCATCCCTTTTATAAATAAACTTCCAGCGTTCGTTTAGAAAGAGAGCTAAATCTTTTTCATTAAAAAAATGAAGGTAGTCGCTTTGGATAAATTTTATGTAAATTTTTTTAAATTCATCAAATTGATGATGATTCATAATCGTATTATTATTATTCAACAGTATTTTGGCAATAATTAATTTTTATACTAAGGAATAGCACGAATTACGTAAAAATTTCTCTAAGCAAATCTTCGAGCAAAGAATTTGATGGTGAAAATTATAATAAAATTTTGAAATTTTTACGATGATTATAAAAATGAGATTTTTTTTATTATTAGTAATTTTTATTTCCTTGAATTTATTTTCTGAATCTATGACCCTAAAAGATCCTTATTACCCCCAACATCCTACTGGAGAACTTCGTTTAAATTATTATTATGATAGAACGGGACGTTGGGTAAAATTTTCAGATTGGATTCCTTATAAACAAAAAAAGTTTCAGCCCATGTTTTTTGAAGATTACTATCTTATGTATGGTTTAAAAATAGGATATAACGTACCAGAGCTTAAAGAAAATATTTATTTTTTATATATGGCACTAAGTTCAAAATTTCGCCATCCAAGAAATTCTTTATGTAAAATACAAACGGAGGAAGAATTTCATAAATATCGATTAATAATGTTTATGGAGGTACATTTATTAATTATGAGGATGTATTTAAGGCTTGGTTCGCTATATGATAAACGACATTTATATTTTCACGATTTAGATGTTGCTGATGACTTAGAAGTTTCTTTTTTAATTGCAAGAACCTATTATAACGAAGCATTAAAGTATTGGAACATAGCGAAAGAATATGCTAAGAAAGCCAGTCAATATCCCTTTACTTTAGACTTAGGAACCATAGAATCCCATAGACATGATATTATAAATCAAGATTTAGATTTTGAAAGAATCATTAAAAGACATTTGAATCGAGTAGAAACAAAATTAGAACTTGTTGCACAGTTCTTAAATCAAGAAGGAAGACCTAGACCCGTAAAACAAAAAATGCTAGAAGACATTAAAAATATGTATGATGATAACTTTACATCTGATCCATTCAGTGAACCAGTATTGAATCCTCATTGGAATGAAACACCACTTTTTCCAAACGAGTAAGATATTGATCAAACAATTGAGTTTCTATGTTAGATAAATCCTTTAAAAATAATTCATAATTAAAATCTTGTTTTTCTAAGATAGAGTATATTACTTTCATGTGTTTTTCTTCTTCTTTTATAATTCCCTTTAGAGAGATGCGATATGAAGTTTTTTCTAAAAATTGATTGTAAATATGAAAAACCATATTAGCTCTTTCTTCAATAGTATATGTGACATATAAATAAACAACAAAAGTAAGATAATATTTATCATTTAAATCTAATTTTGATTTTATATATTTATATACTTCTAAATCTAATTTTTGAAAATATTTAAAAGAAGAAAATCCTGCTAATAAATTCTTAAAATCATAATTGATATCTTTTTTTTCTGGGTCAACTTTTTGGATGAATTTTTTAAAAGAATATGCATGTCTTGCTTCTTCGCATGCATGGGATAAAATTTCTAAATTCAAATAAGGTCCAAAATTTGATTTGTGAATTTTTCGTGAACCTGTATGTTCTAAATAGCTTAATGTATTTAGCCATTTTACATGAAGTGTAGGTTCTGATATAATTTTATCAATTAAAACGTTGATTCTTCTTATGTGTTCATTTCTTTTTTGCATCTTTGCCCCCAAAAGTTATATTTTTTTTGGAGTTTTTTCGTATAATTTTCCGCGAAACATCCAAATGACTCCAGCTATTGCCATAATGATACCTACTATTTGACTTTGAGTGAATCCATACCAGTGCCAATTTTCAAAATAATAGGCTGGGGGATTTCCAGGCCAGTAATTGTGATGTAATAAAATGTTTCCATTATAAGTGGGATGGGGTAAGATGGGAATTACCGCATCATTTAATCGCAAAAATTCCACTAAAAATCGAGCTATCCCATTATAAATAAAAAATAAGGCTGACATAAAACCAGGTTTATAATTTTCGTATCTCAATTTAAACCACATAAAAGCAAATAAAATCCAACTTAAAATTGCTTCCATTAAAGGAGTATTCCATACTCTAACTCCCATTGTGCTCATCGCTGAAAGAGGTCCAAAAACCATCGTAAAGAGGGGTATATCTATATGAGATGCATATCCATAACAACCATCACCACTGACCATACATCCCATACGTCCTATCCCATACCCAATAGCAAGCATCATAAAATAGATATCTCCATAAACCCATGTAGGTAATCGATTGCGCTTAATATGAATATAAATAAATAAAGCGGCACCTATTAAACCCCCATAAAACACCAACCCACCACGACTAAATAGAGATTCCCACAAACCTACAGCATGATCGGGGTATTTTTCTCCCATCCCATGAAAGTAAAATAATACATACTTGAGAGTTGTCCAAAAACCATCGGGATCTGGAACCCAAATTCTATCCCATACTTCGAAAACGAAACCAATTTTCGCACCTACTATTGTTCCTAATACTGATAAAAAAACATGGGTTTCCACTACTTGAGGATTTAATTTTAATCGAATGGCTTCCTTTGTTGCTAAGTAGGAACCTACTAAAAAGGCGAGCATCATTAAAATACTAAAAGTAGAGATGGTATTGATGGAAGTTCCTGGTATAGTAAAACCTAAGGGTATTTCACTAATCATATTTAACATCCTTTTTTTGATTCTATCTAATGACAAATGATTTTTTATCAATTTTTTTCGAAATAAAATCTATTAGGTTACATTTTTTAATTATGATATTTGTATTAAAAAATTAAATGAAGATTCAAAATTTTTTTAAAATTCTATAATTAAAATACTTAAAAAAATGATAGATTTTTTGTATATATTCATTAAAACCATTTTTGGTATATTAACTTTAAATCTTATCTTTTAATTTATGTAATGGGAATTTATGAAATGTTATGACCAAAAAAAGTAGAAAAACGAAAAAAATAAAAAAAGAAATTCAATTTAAAGACATTTCTTTAGTAGATAATGATATTCATCTTTCTTCGAAAAAAAATCAGTTTGATTCTATAAAAAACCTACTAAAAGATCTACAAGATCCATTAACGGGAGATCCTATAATTTTAAAACCCGGAGAATTTATTTTTCAATGTTCAAAATGTTCAGTATATTATCTAAAAGATAGTTATGATTTTTTACTAAAACGAAATCAAGGGAAATGTGTTTCTTGTCTTTCTAATGAAATCCAATCAATTTATATTGATACGAATTTCAATGTACAATATAAAATATTTTTACCACAAGAAGTCACTCTCGAAAACTTATATTTAT
>JBEQAN010000121.1:0-4918 GCA_041640315.1 Leptospiraceae bacterium | reverse complement strand
TATTTATGTTCATCTTTTTTATCAATAATTATGATTTCATTTATAAATTTTAATGGCTCTAATATTTGCTTTGCTTCTGGTTTCACCAATACAGCTAAATAAGAATCTGGATAATTGTCTTTGATGAGTTTTAACATGGGAGTTGTTAAAACTACATCACCAATAAATGCAGTTTGTATTACGAGTATTTTTTTTTTATTTAATTTCCCAAAAATTTCTAAGAGTTCTGTTTGGTTCATCCATCTCCAAAAAATTTATTTGTATGATCATAGAAAGTAAAAAAATTAGAAAGAAGATGATGAAATTTAAAATTAAAATCATTGATATCTATATCTTAAAAGAAATTTTAAGTCCCTTTTTGATAGCTTTATTTTTTTGGACAACGTTGTTTATAGCTTTAGTTTTTAAAGAAATGATTGGAGAAATCTTAGGCAAAGGGATTGATACCATTAAAATTATTGAATATTTAATTTATTTAATTGGGGATAAAATAACCACAACAATTCCTATAGCATGTCTTTTCGCTGGTATCCTATCAGCTGGAAGATTATCATCCGATTCTGAAATTATTGCGATGAGAGCAGCAGGGATCAGTTTTAAACGCATATATTCTGTATATCTATTTTTTGGTTTTATCTCCATGATCATAGTGATGATTTTTTATTTTTATTTAGGTCCCATAAGTAGTAAAAATAAAACAGATTTTGAAGAATGGTTAAAAACATACCATAGTTTAAGTTTAGTAAAATCTGGTAGATTTATGAATAAAGCAGATACAGAAACTCTTGGGGACTATGGATTAGATATATATGCTCAATATAGAGATGGTAGTATTCTTAAAAATGTTCAAATACGAAAATGGAAAAATAATATTTCAAACTCCATGGAATTTTCTCATTCCATCAATGCAAAAATGATTCAAATCATACAGGCAGAAAAAGGACATATACTTTCAAAAATAAAAAAAAATGGAGAATTAGAAAATTTTATTCGTCTTGAAAATGGTTATATGATAGAATCCGATGAGAAATGGACAAAAATTAGTATTGTAGATTTTAGAGATGGATTCATGGATTTTGTATTACCAAATTTACAAAAAAAAGTGGGAAAACTTGATGTGAAACCAGAAAATTATACCTTTTTCGAACTCTTTGATTTTTTAAATAAATTGGAAATGGGTGAACACAAAATTGATATTGAATCTCTTACAAAAAATTTAAATATTAAATTAGAGGAGAGCCCTGAAGGACAAAGGTTACCCTCAATTAAAGAAATGAAACAATATATAGATACAAATAAAATCTGGCTTATACAAAATTTAAATCGTATTAACCAACCCAACGGGCCCACTACAGAAGAATATAATAGAGTTTCACAGACAATTTTTCGTTATGAAATTTTTTTAAAAGATGTGGAAAAAACCAAAAGAAAATTCGAAATCGAAATTCATAAAAGAATCGCTATTCCCATTGCCTCATTGCTATTTTTTTATATAGGATTTCCTTTGGGATTAGTATCCAGAAGAACTGGGAAAGGAATGAGCTTTTCTATTGGATTATTTGTATTCTTTTTTTATTACTTTTTACTTACCTTTGGTTTATCAAAAGCTTATGATGGAAAATGGCACCCAGCTATAGGAGCTTGGTTAGCAGATCTTTGTCTTTTAATTTTTGGAAATTACATCATGACAGTAAAAACAGATGAAACATCATATAAATGGAACCCCTTTTATTACTTACAATTATTCTATAAAAGATTCATATACGAAAGTTCATTCTATATAAAAATAGAAAATAGACTTATGCAATTTATAGTAAATATAAAAAAATTGTTGCAAAAAAAATAAATCCTATTAAAAGTAGGTAAGATGGCAGAAGTTAAGATATGGCATATCTCAAGAAACTTGCATTTTCCTTTAAAGATCAAAGTGGATAATACAGAAAAAAATTATCCCATAACCATTATTGAGAAAGATTTAAACGATGTAAAATCCATCAATTTTGATGATGAAAATATACACATATTAGTGTTTCAATCTACTAAAGATATCGTTCAAGAACTCATTGATTTTTTAAACAAAAATCCATTGCTTGTTCCCTACGCTAAAGTAGTAATTATACCAGAAAAGGATTTAGAAGAATTTAATAAAAAAGTAGAAATTAAACGACGTTTATATGTAATCGATGATGAAACAAAATCAACTACTTTAAAACTTTTATTGGAATTTTTAATAAAATCAGAGCGATATAGAAAAATCATACAAGATTTTTCAACACAAGTTAGAAATTATAGAGATTTCTTAGAAGGATATATTCAATTAATTCGAAAAGAATTATTAGATTCAAAAAGTGAAACAAAAGCTTACCAACATTTATTAGAATTTGAGCAAAACTACAGGATATTTGAAGAAAAAGTTAATAAAGCACTTGAAGAAGCTTTTGCCTTAAAAGAAAAAGAAATGATAGAACTACAAACTACCTTAAAAGCAATGGAAAAATTGGGAGAATTTAGAGACAGAGAACTCTTAGAAACAAGAAAATCCCTTCAGGCAGCAGAAATTGCTTTAGAAATCAGTAGAAAAGAAAACTTAGAAAGAGAACGCATTATTGAAGCTTTGCAAAAGTTAAATATTTTTACAGATGCAGAAGTAATGGAATTATATAAAGAAAATCAAGAATTGAGAAAAAAATTAGGACTACCCGAAAGAGAAAAATACTCTGCTGATCCCAAAGATCTCCCCCTCTAACTCTTTATATCAATAAGAAATTAATTTAAATATTTCTCATTTTTTACGATAAATTTAATGCTTTATGAAGAGATTTTGGTTTATTCTGCTATTTTTATTTTTTATTTCTATCATTTTTGCTATTCCTTTAGCTCAGTATCAGATACCTTATTTTAACTTAAAAGAAAAAAAATCCTATGAATATTTTGTTCAAGGTGTATTAAGTTATAACAATAGTAATTATAAAATCTCTCAAGATTTCTTTTTAAAATCTTTAAATTTAAAACCTGATTTTTATTTTTCTAGAAAATTTCTTGCTGAATCTTATTATTTAGCTGGAGATATAGAAAGTGCTATTGAAGAATATGAAATTTTAAAAAATCAATATCCCTATGATGAATATATTAACTATAAAATTATGCAACTTCAAAACCTCCTCTTTATTTTTAACAATGTTTTTATCCAACATCAAACTTCTTCCATGGAATATAGTTTATGGAAAGAAATCGATGGGAATCAATTAAATTTAACTTCTTTTATACCAATTGATATAACAAAAGATCATGAAAATCTCTATTGTTTAACTTATGAACCTAAAGCCATATTTGTCTTTGACCTACAAGGAAATTTAAAAAAAATAAAAAAAAACTTTATTATAAGAACTATTAAAAATCCAAATAAAATTCACCTAAGAAATAATTTGATTTTAGTTTCTGATTTCTATGAAGATAAAGTTTTTGTTTTAGACAAAACCTTAAGTAGTATCATCAAAACAATCGATATTCCCTATCCTACTTATATTGTGAACTTAAATCAAATTTATTATATATGGAGTAATAAAGAAAAATTATTTTATAAATATGATAAAGATTTAAATTTTATTAATAAATTAGAAATAAGGTATAAAGATAATTTACAAACTAAGATTTTTAGTATGAATTCTCCCATTATATCAAGTAATGATGATAATATTTACATCGTAAATGACAACCAACTATATAAGATTGATACTTCTGGCTACATTTTAGAAGATATTGAAATACCTTTTAAATATATAAAAACTTTTTTTGTTGATAAGGATCAAATTTTTATTTCAGACTCAAATAAAATATATTTTAAATCTAAAACACACAATGAATGGCAACTATTTAAAACAACCTATAAAATTGATGAATCAAAAGAAGACCATTTAAAAAATGTTAACTTTAAAGAAATTGCAAGTATATATAAAGACAAAGATTTTTTTTTAGTAACGGACATCTCTGGTAAGATTTTTATTTTCATAGATAATGAAAATATTAATAATAATCTAAATGTTCAAATAATGAATATAGAATCGATTTCTTACCCAGATATTGCTATCCTACTAAAAGTAAGTGATTTTTATAATAATCCAATAGAAAATTTAAGTCAAAATAATTTCGAAATCTATGAAAATAATCAAAGAGTTTTTTTAATTAATAGCACGAATTTTAACAAATATAAAAATAAATTAAATTTATTAATTTTAAAAGATTTAAATTTTAAAATCGATGAAGCTTACAGGAAACTATTTAAGGATCGAATGTACGAATTCTTTCATGAATTTGATATCAACGATAATGTTTATTTTGCATTTTCTGGAGAAAATATAAAAGTGGTTTACAATGGTAAATATGATGTAGAATTATTTAATTTAATAGAAAAAAATCTGGATCTAAATATTAATAAAACTGATATTATACAAAATTTATTTCAAAGCATGAATCATTTAATTTCATTAAAAGGGAAGAAGGGGATCTTATTGTTAACTAATAGCGAAGATGCTTATTCTTCAAACGAAAATCTCCAAAAACTGATTTATTATTCTAATATTCACCATATCCCCATTTATATCATTAGTTTTAAAAAAAATCATAGTTTAATGGATTTAGCACTAAAAACAAAAGGAAGCTACTTTAATTTTTATGAAAATTATAACTTTTCATCTATTTATAAAGCACTAAAAACACATTCTTTGGGTTATTACTTAATAACTTATAAAGCATTAACTCCTTATCATAAAAAAATTTCCAATAAATTCATTCATCTTAGAGTAAAAATCAATTACTTTGAATATGGTGGAGCGGACGAAAGTGGTTATATTATTCCATAACTTAAAGATATATTTAATTTTATTTTTTTTTGTGTCTTCTATTGTACCACAAGATCTCT
>JBEQAN010000120.1:0-4933 GCA_041640315.1 Leptospiraceae bacterium | reverse complement strand
TCCAATGTTCTTTTGTTAACATTATAATTCGGATGTATCTTCGCCAATAATAGCTTTAACTTTCATTTGTTTTCCTTTTCTTATAATTTCTATCTCAACTTCTTTTCCAACACCTGCTTTTTGAACTACTTTGATCAAATCTTCTGGTTTTTTTATGATTTGACCATCAAATTTATGAATAAAATCATTTTCTTGAATACCTGCTTTATCCGCTGAAGAATTTGGAACAACAAAACGAACAATAACTCCATCTAAATCTTTTTTTATACCAAGATATTCTCTTAAACTTTCATTTGTTTCAGAAACACTTACCCCTAATGCTGCTTTTCCAATTACTCGTTTTTCTTTTTTTAATAATTCTATGGTTTCTTTAATTTCATTTATTGGTATTGCGAAACCTATTCCTACACTACCACCTCTTCCATCTGGAGAGATAATTGATTGATTAATTCCAATAACCTCTCCATAGATATTTAATAAAGGACCTCCTGAGTTTCCTGGATTTATAGAAGCATCTGTTTGAATTCTTGAGTACTTTGTATTATCTATATATCTTGTAACAGCTGATACAATTCCAAATGTAAAGGTACTTGCTAATCCATAAGGAGAGCCGAGAGCAAAAACAATCTGCCCTGGTTGTACTTTATCAGAATCACCCAAAATTGCTGGTTGTAATTTATCAGAAGGTGGTACTTTTATTAAAGCAATATCCGAATTTTCGTCTCTACCAATTAACTTAGCAATCGCTCTTGTATTATCACTAAAAAAAACTTCAATTGTTGTTGAACCTTTTACTACATGACTATTCGTTACAATATAACCTTCTTTATCTATGATGACTCCAGAACCTGCTCCTTCGACTTGTTGATAATAGTCAAACCAAGCATGAGGGCGAACTAAAATATTGGTTTTAATATATACCACTGATGGTTGTGATTTTTTAAATACATTTATAAAAGCTTTTTCTAATTCTAAGGCAGAGATTTGTTCTGCTTCCGTCAATGGATTAGCGTCCGTATTGAATGTTTTAAGTTTAATATGTTTTTTGATTCCAGAATAAATTAATGGACTAATAAAGGTACCAATTAAAAAAGCACTAAATAATAGATTCATTAATGTAAATTGAGAAATTTTTATTTTTTGATTCATAATTTAACCTCATTATAAACATGAGACAAAATACTTTTTTAAATATGATTATAAATTATCAATTTTTTTTTGATATTTTTGATTGATCTATACGTTGGAAATATTTCCTTTACTCTTATTTCTCAATGAGGGACATATGAAATTTTTAAAAAATTCTTCATTTATCATTGTTTTTATATTATTTCATCTTAAATTCTTGTATGCGGAAAATTCAATGTTTCTTTGGCCTGTTGAAATCGATAAGAACATTATTTCCTCTACTTTTGGGGAATCTCGATATGATCATTTTCATGCGGGAATAGATATTGCAGGCGAGAATTTATCAATCTATCCTATAAAAGATGGAAAACTTCTTTATTTAGAATTTCAATCGATGAATTCCCATGTAAGACGATTCCCTAGTGGTTCTGGAAATCAAGTTTGGTTGGATCATGGGAATGGATACTGGAGTGGATACTTTCATTTAAAACAATTCTTTTTGCCTGATAAAAAAATTCAAATTTCTTCTAATGAAAGTCTTGGACTTACGGGAAATACTGGGCGTTCGTATGGAGCACATCTCCATTTTTTTATTTTAGAAAACTATGGAAAAAAAATCATCAATCCTTTAAAAATCCTTTCTAAGGAAATAGACGAAAATCCCCCTATTATTGAATATTTAGCCATTATCATTAAAGAACAAGAGAAAGAACACATTACTACTATATTACCAAATACCAATAATTTTATTAGATTAACAAAACCAAGACCAATATTTTTAAAAGTCTATGATCCGGGAAAAATAAAACAAAGTAGAAGATTTCCTTATAGAATTGAGTGTTTGTTCAAAAACCAAATAAAAAATGAACAATATACTTTTCAGTTTGATTACTTAGAAACTAGCGATAAGGGTTTATTATTGAATGGAATTTATAAATTCGAAGATTTATTTTACAAAAATTTCTTTAAGTTAGGTATCTTTGATTATACCAATGGCATTAATGAAATCATTGTCACTGCATATGATTATAATAAGAATGAAACCACAGAGAGATTTATATTAAACATTAAAAAAGAGTATTAAAAACTCGTTATCTTATAATATTTAAATCCCATAAATAAGGTATAAATTGAATTGGTTTTTTATAATTTAAATTAATTTTTTTGTATTGATGGATAAATTTCACTATATGATCGTCTGTAGTTCCAAAATCCTCTTTATACCAATCAAATATAGTTGATATATATAATGTGTTATTTTCAATATCTACTCCTTTTTTTGAATTTAGAAATGTTTTAGTTTGATCTTCTAATTGTTCATTAAGTCTTTTTCCGACATACATTTCTCTGCGTATATCGGGACAACTGATAGCACCACATACTAAAGCAAAATGGATTCTTGGTTCGTTAAATCTTTTTCTTATGAGGTTATGTTCAATATCATTTAACGAATAGATTTGGTTATGAATTTTAATAATTTTTTTATCAAAAATAGTTTGTCCTAAATCCATAATGGAGTTTAGGGGAAAATTTTCTAAGATAATCGATATAACATATACATTATAAAGATTGATAAAAAAAGCAAGTTCTTCCTCTTTGGTTTTCAATGCTTTTACATCAAACTTTTGAATTTCCTGAAGGGTTTTATTTATTAAAGACTTTACATTAGGATTTTTATAATCAATCCCCACATAAGAAGTATTTTTATATATTGAATTTTTGGTATAATTTTTTAAGACTAATTCATATTCCTTTGATATAAAATCCTCCCCCATTATATTACTACTAATAAAGAATAAAAATATTAAAAATTTATGCAATAAATCTCTCTTCATATTTCAAATCCTTCATTATCATACATTGTTTTTTCATTAAAAATTTTCTTAATCTACTCCTTGCAAAAAGATCATAAAAAAAATTCCCTACAAGGATTATAAATTTAAAGGTTAAAACCTTTTTTAATTGATTTAAGGTAGGATATAATCCAACTAATATTTCTATAATAGCTTCAAATTTAATAAAACATTGTTGATTTTTAATGAGAATCACGGAATTTAAAGAAAGATAGTCTTGATAAAAATTTGGTAATGTATAAGAAGCATAATTCCCATATAAAGAGGAAAATTTAAATTGAAAGTTTTTATCGTTTTTAATGATCCATTGTATGAAACTACAACAAACACCACAGGAAGAGTCAAAGAACACAATATTATGCATGAATTTAATAAATTCAAAAATTTGCTATCGTATATAAAATTTTTTTTCATTGTTTTGATATAAATATTCAAAAAAAGAGGCTGCCATATGGCAGCTATAAGGTAAGGTTAAAGGAGAGAGAGTATTAACCTACAAACCACTTTTTTTTAAATCGGTTTAAAGTCATTCTTTTTTTTAGTGAATTTAATTCATTTTAATAAAATTTTTTTTAAAAAAGAATTACAATAGTATGAAATATAAAATTAAAATTAATAATATTTATTTATTATTTATTGATTAAAAAAAGTGATGTTTGAAATGAAAAGTTTTGAATATAAAATTGGCTCTTTAAAATTTCTTCTAAATTTTGAATATTTGTATAATGAATTGTATGAATACCTAATTGTTTTGCTCCTTCAATATTTTCAATTTTATCATCAATAAAAACTACTTCCTCTGGTTTTAATTGAATTAAATTTAGGGTGTATTCATAAATCTCTCGTTGGGGTTTTTCTAAGTGTATTTCATAAGAGAAAATACAATGATCAAATAAAGAAAATATTTTGAATTCTTGTTCAATATATTCTTTATGACTCTGATTGGTATTTGATAATAAAACAATCTTTATATCATACCAAGACTTATTTTTAGCAAAGTGATGTAAAAGTTGAAGATTTTCAGGTATTGGGGAAAAAATCTCATTCCATTTACGTTGGATGGTTTGGATTGGTTCATTTAAATGAAATTCTTTTTTTAAAATAGAAAAAAAATCTTCAGATGATATATAACCTAATTCGAAGTTTTGAAAGATTCCATCTTTTATAAGATGTTTTACTCTATCTCTTGCATTATGAACAGAATGTTTCTCTATCCAATCATAAAAAGAATCGAAAGAAAAATCTATAAGAACTTTCCCAAGATCAAAAATAATTCCTCGAATTTTCATATTACCAAAGAGAAATAAATTTAAAATAATCTATAGGCAACATTATTTTAAATTGATTTTTTGATTTGGGAATTGGGTTGTTTCTATAATGTTTTTAACTTCATCATCAGTTATACTACCTTCTAAGTTAGTGGTTGGAGTTGTTTCTTTAAGTGAGGATAATTCCTCTTCTTTTAAGTTAGAATGATTCTCTTCTTGAATTTTGATCTCTTCTTCAAACACCAAAGACAATATCAGTTTATAAAAAATTATAATTATTAAAATAATCCAAATCGATGATACTATTATGGTGAATTGTTTCATTTCCCCAGAGTATAAATGTTTATATTTTAAAAACTGATACAAAATACCAATATCTGATTTCATAGGATTTTTAGAAAAATCCAATAAATCATAAAAACTATAGAATAAAATAAAACTTTGAAGGATTGAAAAAACGTAGATTGCAATTGATTTCTTAAAGATATATAAAAATATTAAGAAAACACTCCATAAAAAGGAAGTATAAAAAGTTAAAGTCAATGGCGATGTTAAAACGAAAGAAATAATAAACAAAATACTACAAAAAAGAAAGAAATAAGTTTCGTATAATTCTTTTTTTATTAGAGAACGTAAAAATAATGATGATGTAAATACTGTTCCAATATATCCAGCAGATGCTAC
>JBEQAN010000119.1:0-4943 GCA_041640315.1 Leptospiraceae bacterium | reverse complement strand
ACACTATATGGATTTCGTCTTACAAATTCTGTTAACTGACCTGCATCATCATAACCTACATAACCTGGTGGTGAACCAATTAATTTCGATACTGAATGTGGTTCCATGTATTCTGACATATCGATACGATGTAATTTTTCTTCTTTGCCAAATAAAAACTCAGCAAGTGCTCTTGCAAGTTCTGTTTTTCCTACACCAGTCGGACCTAAAAATATAAATGAACCTGAAGGCTTTCTTGGATCTTTAAATCCCGTCCTTGAACGTCTCACTGCTTTACTAATAAGTGATATGGCTTCATCTTGTCCTACTACTCTCTTTTTTAATTCTTCTTCTAATCGGAGAAGTTTTTTTGCTTCGCTTTCTTCGATCTTTTCAAGAGGAATTCCCGTCCACATACTTACAACAGAATATATATCTTCTTCTTGAATTTCTATTGCATAACTTGATAATTTTTCTTGCCACTCTCTTATGAGATTTTCAAGTTCTTGTTTTTTCATGGTAATCTCATCTCGCACTTGAGCAGCAGCTTCGTATTCCTGTGCTTTTACTAAATCATCTTTCTTTTTTGTTAAGAGTTTAATTTCTTCTTCTAATTGTATAACTTCCTCGGGTCGTTTTGAATTCTGTAGCCTTGCTCTTGATCCAGCCTCATCAATAATATCTATTGCTTTATCTGGTAAATATCTATCATTGATGTACCGGGAAGATAATTTTACAGCCATTTCTAATGCTTCGTCGGTATAAATTACTTTATGATACCTTTCAAAAGTAGATCTTAGACCTTTTAAGATCATGATTGCATCATCTTCAGAAGGTTCTTTAACATGAATAGGTTGGAATCTACGTTCAAGCGCAGAATCTTTTTCTATGTATTTTCTATATTCTGTTAAAGTAGTAGCACCTATACATTGAATTTCTCCTCTTGCTAAAGCTGGCTTTAACATATTTGCAGCATCAATTGCACCCTCCGCTGCACCAGCTCCTATAAGAGTATGAAGTTCATCAATAAAAATAATTACATTCTTAGCATTCTGAATTTCTCTTAAGATTTTTTTTAATCTATCTTCAAATTCACCTCTGTATTTTGTACCCGCAACTAGGGAAGCTAAGTCAAGAGCTACTACGCGTTTATCTAATAGTAAATCTGGAACTTCTCCATTTACAATTTTAATGGCTAAACCTTCTACTATAGCTGTCTTTCCAACTCCCGCTTCTCCTATTAATACGGGATTGTTTTTTGTTTTTCTACAAAGTACTTGTGTTAAACGTGTAATTTCATTTTCTCTACCGATAACTGGATCAAGACGCTTTTCGTAAGCCATTTGTGTTAAATCTCTTGCGAACTCGTCCAAAGTGGGGGTTTTATTTTTTTCTGGCATGGCTCGAGTCTGTGTAGTAGAAGTCGTAGATGGATTTGTTGCCACTCCTAAGATCCTTAGGATTTCTCCTTTTATAACAGAATAATTTATTTGGAACTGAGCTAATGTTGCACCTGCTATGTTATTACTATCTCTTAAAAGTGCTAAAAGGATATGTTCTGTTCCTACATAATTATGTTTTAATCTTCTTGCTTCTTCTTTGGAATAATCAATAATTTTTTGATATTTATCGGGGTTAGGGGAAAGCTCCAACAAGAGTGCTCCACTTCCCTGTTTTGCTCTTCTTTCAACTTCTTTTTTTAGTTCTTTTAGATCCACTTGTAAATTTTTTAATATTTTAATTGCGACAGAATCTTCTTCTCTTAAAAGCCCCAATAATATATGTTCTGGACCTATCATGTCATGTCCCAAACGTTTCGCTTCCTGTTGAGCATATTCATTTAAAACTTTTTTTGCTCTTTTAGTAAAATCGAACATATATATCTCCTAAAAATTATTAAAAAAATTATTATACCATCATATCCAATATAAAATAATTTTTCAACTTGCCATCTTTTTTTATAAAATACGATTGCCTTCTATCCTTCATTTTTTATTTTGTCTCGTATTACTAAGTACCTCATAAAGCCAAATAATCAACTTTTTTTCTAAGTCAATTTTAAATTTTTTTAGATCTAAATAAGGAAGATCCCAGCCAAGGGTTATAGATTTTTTCATTTCACTACCCTCTCCCCTATCTCCTCTAAGTCCATAATTTTTAAGACGTAAAAAAAAGGGATTTCTTTGAAAAAAATGTAAAAGCTTAAGATGATTTTCTTTATTGGTTTTGATTCTTACATAGAGTCTAATCCCACTCCCTGTATTCGTTGGGCACTTCGTTAAAAAACCATATTCAGTTTTAAATTGCCATGGAAATAATAGATCAAAAGTCTGGAATAATTCATATACATTTATCAGATTTCTTGATAATAACTGAACTTGATCCATAATATTATCATCGTTGTTGAAATTCCCAAAATCAATCGAATCGATTCGGAAATGATCTTCATCTCCAATATAGAATCTCAAAAAAATCTCAGTAGAATTCAAACAATAGGTATAGACCTTAACATTATAAAAATTCTTATCTTCGAAATCATGGATTTTGACATTATTATGATGATTCAATATTTTTTTAAAAATAAAATTATCGCTAAAAAATATTTTAGAGATAAAATAAATATTTTTATTTTCTAAATCATAGGGTATAGTAGGTAAATTTCTTGTGTATCGCATTCTAAAACTTATTTGATAATTTTCTTTTTTTATTTCAAATAGATTGATATTATTTAAAATAGGGATATTCGAAAAAGAATTATCAGTAGAATTTAAAAAATTATGATAGCTTTCTAAGAATATCTTTAAACGAGAATGCGAAATAGTATCCTTTTTTAAAGCAAAGTCCCTATACGAAACCTTTTCTAATAAATAAATTTCATCTAAGTTTTGATGCTGAATAAAAACTTTAAGTTCATTTCTAAACGTTTCATGACAATCTTCACATCCAAGAAATTTCTTTTCGTAAATTTGTTTAAACGTCAATCCACATTGACATTTTTTTAACTCTCTAAGACTTAGAGGGAATTCTACAAATTTTTTACAATTCTCGCAATATACTTTGGATTTGAATAAACTTTCTTCTATATTGAAAATTGTAATGGTTGTATTACAATAAGGACAATTCATGAAATTAAATTAATATTATCAATATTATCTTTAATAGAGCTAAGCCTTCCATTTTGTAATTTATATCTTATGGGGATTTTAGAAGTTAATTCTTGATCATGAGTTACAATGATTAAGGTGAATTTGAACTCTTCATGTAAATTCCATAATAAATTGATAATGTTATAAGAATTCTCTCTATCAAGATTCCCAGTTGGTTCATCTGCTAAGATAAATTTTTTTTGTCCCACAAGTGCTCTTGCAACGGTAGCTCGAGCCATTTCCCCCCCAGAAATTTGAGAGGGAAAATGATATAACCGATGAGATAATCCCACAATATCCAACATCTTTTTTGCTTCTTTTTCTATATTTGAAATTTTTACATGCTTTTTTTTCATAATCCATAATGGCATCATTACATTTTCGAGAAGATTAAAATCTGGTAGTAAATAATAATGTTGAAAAATAAATCCAATTTTAAGTGCTCTAATTTCATCTAATCGTTCGGGATTATCAAAAGAAATAATTTCATCATCAATCATCAATGTGCCTTCATTAGGTTTATCTATTAAACCAATGATATTTAATAAAGTGCTTTTTCCAGAACCACTAACTCCCTCGATTGAAATAATATCGCCTTCATTGATTTGTAAAGATAAGCCATTTAGAACATGAATTTCTTCCCCTTCGGAAATATAGCTTTTATAAATATTTTCGAGTTTTATTGCTAATTTCATATACTTTAATCATTTCTTATGGTTTCAACGGGTTCTAATTGAGATGCTTTTTTTGCTGGGAAATATCCTGCAAATCCACTAAGAATCATAGTTACTAAGGAGATGGAAAGTAAAAAAGTGATATCAGTACTTACAGGTAGATGATCAAAATAATATATATTTTTGGGTATAAGATGGATAGTAGTACATTCATGAAATAATAAATTACAAGACTGATTGATTAAATCTTCAATAAATTTTATAATAGTTTCTAAATTTTGAGAAGTAAAAATTCCAAGGGATCCTCCAAATAAACAAGCAAAAAAACCAATGAGTAAGGAATAAGATACAAACATCACCAAAATAGAACGTGTAGAAAGTCCCATTGCTCTTAACATACCAATACTTTTTCTTTTAGCCTGAACTAACAAATATGATGTAACCCATATACCCGCTATTCCAGCCAATATTAATAGACCAAGAATCATCATCATTAGGGTTTTCTCGAGTTGTAAAGCAGCAAGAAAATTGCCTCGTTCATCTTTTATAGTAGATATTGAATATTCATAAGGATTACCAGGTAAAACTTCTCGAATTTTAAATTTATATTCATCGATATTACTTAGATCATTCAATTGAACAATGATAGAAGTAGATTGATCGGGAAGTTGTAACAATCGCTGAGCAGTATTAAGTGAAATAAAAATTAAGTTTAAATCAAATTCATAAAATCCTGTTCGAAAAAATCCACCTATTATTAAATCTGCTCTTTGTACTTGAATGCCTCTTGCAAAGATACCCCCTTTGGGTAAAAAGACAGTAATTGTGTCTCCTAATTGCCAACCATAATATCTTGCCATTTCTCGTCCAATAATTGCAATGTTAGAGGTATTCATCTTTTCTATCAATCCTTGATCATAATGAACAAGAGTTGGAAAATCTTTTAATTGTGCAGTTTTTAGATCTTTTTCTTCTAAGGGTATTGCCCGAATCGCTTTTCCTTCAAATCGATTATGAATTTCTAGTAAACCATTAACAAAAATTGAGGGAAACACAGAGCGAATATTATTTTTTAATATATCTTTATTTTGATATATTGTTTCTACGATTTCTTTATAATTTTTTATTGTTTTATTGGGATTTT
>JBEQAN010000118.1:0-4961 GCA_041640315.1 Leptospiraceae bacterium | reverse complement strand
AACTCATTACTTAAAATATCGGAAAAACTTGACTCTCTTACCATGAAAAAAAGTTTTAGTATTGATAATATGGAAAAACAAACAATCATTAGTAAAGATATCAAATTTAAAGGACATTTAAAATTTGATCATACTGTAAAAATTGAAGGGGAATTCCAAGGAACTATTAATGCAACGGGAGATCTTATTATTGGTGCAAATGGTGTTGTTGATGCGGATATAAAAAGTAGAAACTTAGAAAATTATGGAAAGTTAATTGGAAATGTTATAGTGAATCAAAAAATCTCATTAAGAAAAAATTCCTATCTACGTGGAGATATAAACTGTAAAGAACTCGAAGTAGAAGCTGGAAGTAAATTTATCGGAACATGTATGATGGATTAAAAATTTATGCAAAATTTATTTATTAGAATACCATCTACAACAGCAAACTTAGGACCTGGATTTGATGTATTTGGCATCGCACTTAATTTGTATAATTACTTTTATTTCGAAATTGACGAACATTCAAACTTCGAAATATTTTCGCTTGAAAATGAACTCCTTCCCTTTTCCCAAATCAATAAAAATTTGATATATCAGTCTTACAAAAATGTTTTATTAAAATATGGTTATACCTTAAACAACCTTCCTAAATGGAAAGTATATATTCACATGGAAGTTAGTGTAGGTAAGGGATTTGGTTCTTCTGCTACTGCAATTGTCGCAGGTGTTCAAATAGCCAAAAAAGTCTTAGAACAAGATCATATAGAAATTGATCTGGAAAAAGAAATTGAATATTTTTTAGAATTAGAAAATCACCCAGACAATGTTGTACCTGCCCGCTTAGGGGGATGGGTATTTTGTTATGATACTCAAAACATTATTCGTAAAGAACTGCCAGAGGATCTCGGTCTAAGTTGTATTATTCCAGATTTTTCCATTTCTACAGATGATAGTAGAAGTAAACTAAAAGAATTCTATCCCAAAGAAGATATTATTTCTAATATGAAAGGTTGTATATTATGGTTAGAATATATTTATTCCAAAAATCCCAAATACTTAATGAAAGCATTAATTTCTGATAAAATTCATGAACCTTATAGATATCCCCAGATCCCTTATATAAAAGAAATTCGAGAATTTATCACAGAAATCAGTTGTTACGGAATGAGTCTCTCTGGTTCCGGACCTGGTATCATTGTTTATTATGATAAAAATAATGAAGAATTTTATAAATCACAACTTAATGCTTTTATAGCTAAATTAAACCTTAAAAAAGAAATATTTTCCATTCAGTATTGCTCTCCAGATTATACTGGCTTAGTAGTATATCCAGAAAATATCGATTGGAAAAAATTGATTTTCCAAAATTCCAAGTCTTTATTAATTTGAACTTAAATTATTTATTTTCATCAAGGAGCATACATGAAAAAAATATTTTTTATACTTTTTTTATTTTCCATCCTTTTTTGTAAACAAAGTAGTACCTACATAGAGTTAGATGGTAAAAGATTAACAGAAAAAGATTTAGAAGAATCTATGCCACAACAGTATCAACAATTACGAAAACAATACGAAGAAAAGATTAAAGAATTATTAGTAGAATTAGCATATCAAAAAATGTTCGAAAAAGAAGCTAAAGAAAAAAACCTAACTTTAGATCAATACATTCAAAGTATACAAGAAAATGCAGATAATCCAACCCAACAAGAAATTGATGACTTCTATCAAAAAATGGTTGAAAGTGGTCAAATTAAAAGTGGCGATAGTAAAGAAGAATTAAAATTCAGAATTAAGAATTATTTAAAGCAAGGAAAAATTCAAGAAGCTTATGCTAAAGAAATTGCTCGACTAAAACAAAAATTTAAATACAAAGAACCATTTGAGCGATTTCAAGTCAATATTGAAAATGAACCCTATCGCGGTAATAAAGATGCAAAAGTGGTTATAGTAGAGTTTTCTGACTTTGAATGTCCTTTTTGTTTAAAATTTCAAGCTACTTCCAGAGCTTTAAGAGAAAAATATAAAGATAAAATCAAATGGGTATTTAAGGATTTTCCTTTAGATTTTCATCAACATGCTATGCAGGCTCATATTGCTGCAAATTGTGTTTATAGATTAAAACCAGATAAATTTTGGGATTACTTCGATGCATTATTTTCCGATAATCGTACAAAAAAAGATTTTGAAAAAGAATCCTTAGAAAAAAAAGCATTAGCTCTTGGAATTTCTAAAAATGATTTTAATCATTGTTTGAATCTACCAGAGGTAAAAAACGAAATTTTGGAAGACATCAATGAAGGCACACAAATAGGAGTAAATGGAACTCCCGCTTTTTTTATTAATGGAAGAAAATTAACGGGCGCAGTACCTATGTCTGAATTTGAAGCAATTATCATCGAAGAATTAGCAAATTAGAACTTAAAAATAGAAAGAAGGGTTAAACCTTCTTTCTAAGTGTATTTTATCGTTTTAATCCCAAAACTTCTTGGATCATTTGATCCGTTGTGGTAATCGTTCTTGAATTCGCTTGAAACCCTCTTTGGGTAACAATCATATCCGTAAATTGATCCGTTAAATCTACATTAGACATCTCCAATAAACCAGCTAAAATTTTACCTCTACCACCAGAACCAGCCTCCCCAATATTAGGTTCTCCAGAGTTCATAGAAACACTAAATTTTGTCTCTCCTTCTTTATTTAAACCAGCAGGATTTGTAAAAATAGCAAGAGCAATTTTTGCCAATGGCTCTTTTACACCATTCGTATAAGTTCCAATAATGGTTCCTGTATTGTCGATAGAAAAGGCTTCTAAATATCCCATTGGATAACCATCTTGTTCTTTTGCGCGTGTTGTAAACTCCGATGCAAATTGAGTCACACCTTTTACCGTCCCCGCCTCTCCCAACTTTAATGTAATAGACTGTGGCTCTGGATTCCCTGGGATTCTAAAAGTTACTACAACGTTTAAATCTCCACTATTTAATGTGTCAGCCCCATCAGATACTGAAGCAATTTTACCGTCACTTGTAAATCCAATCTCAAATTGATTATTTCCTGGTATATTTGTATCAATTCCATCGGGTCCCACTACGTTTACTGTAACATTCTCCGCATCATCTATACTTACTCTACTTCGCCATAAATTTTCACCAATTTTATAGATTTCTAATCTTAATTCTCTTTTATTTCCTTCTGGGTCGTAAATATTAATTGTTGTTGCATGCCCCCTTCTTTTATCTGGAGGTCCTTCTATGAATTCGCGAATTTGTTCTTCAGTAGCATCTGGAGGAACAGCTTCAACAGCCTGATTTAAGTTAGAAATAAATACAATTTCTGATGTAGCTTTCGCAGGTTTTTTCTGATACAAAGGAATTCTTATATCTTCTATAGAAGTTGCCGTATTGATATATGCATTTCCTTTTTCATCTGTTCTTGCATTCCAACCTTGTACTCTTAAACCAGTTCCGGGATGAACATAAAAACCATCTTTATCCAGATCAAAAAAGCCCGCTCTCGTATAGAAATTTTTATCTCCATCTCTTATGATAAAAAAACCTTCACCCGATATAGCTATGTCTGTATTTTTTCCAGTATTTTGTAAACTTCCTTGTGTCATAATTTTATCAATAGAGGCAATTAAAGAGCCAAGACCAACTTGTTGTGGGTTTATACCACCTATATTTTCCTTAGGTTCAGAAGCCCCTGCTAACTCTTGGCTAATTAAATCCATAAAATTGACCCTTTCTGATTTATAACCATGCGTATTGACGTTGGAAACATTATGTCCAATTACATCCATTCGAATTTGATGATTTTTTAAACCCGACACTCCAGAATATAAGGAACGCATCATATCTCATTACCTCTTAATTTTGAATTATATTTTTATGATATTCTTGAATTTGATTTTGTTGCTCATTGGTATGATTTTTTTGTAATATTTCTGTATTTCTGGATTCTAGTAAATTCAATCTTGATTCTGAACGTTGAATTTCTTTATGATTTAAATTTTCGTTTTGTTGATAAGATAATTTTTGATCCTTAGGCAATCCTATAACATATACATCCTCTTTTTTTAATGCTGAGTCTTTCACTTTTAAGAATACTTCACCAGATTCATCTTTAAAAATGGCATCCACAATACCACTTATTTCCTCTCCACTTATAGAATCTTTTCCTATAACGAATTTTCCCAAATAGTTAAAATTCTGATTTTTGTTCATCGTTTCGATAGAATGAGCTATATTTTGCATCTGTTCTAAGGATGAAAACTGTGCCATCTGTGCAATAAATTCCTGATCAGACATAGGTTTAGTGGGATCTTGATGTGATAACTGTGTTATCAGTAATTTTAAAAAATCATCTTTTCCAAGAGATTTTACTTTGTTAACAATCTCTACGTTTTGTAGATTATTCTTTTCAATAAATTCTTTTTCTTTCAAATATTTTTGAATATTAACAGATCTATCCTGTTTTATATATTCACGTTTTAATATATTCACATCCATTTCTTTACCCCCAATAAATATGATTTTTTATTCTTTTGAAACCATAAGATTTCTCATTTTCCATTATGACGGATTCAAAACGATCTATAAATTCATTATCGTCTAATTTTTGTTTTTGATTCGAAAGATTTTCATTTTCTTCTATATAAATTGATTCATTTTGCTGATATTCTAAATTAGAACTTTTCCCATTTGTATCATTTGAATTAGAATCAAACATCATAGAAAATTGAGGATCGTTTTGATTGTGACTAGTTTCTTTAAATCTTACTTGCACTGTTTCTAATTGTATACCATTTTTAGAAAATTCATATTTAATGGAATCTATGCTCTCCTGTAATCTTTTATAGACATCATGATTATCTACTAAAATTTTTAAAACTAAAGATCCATTTTCGTAATTCATATTAATTGACATGTATCCAAAAATAGATGGATTCAATCGAATTTGTGCAGAAAATTGTTGAT
>JBEQAN010000117.1:0-4991 GCA_041640315.1 Leptospiraceae bacterium | reverse complement strand
ATAAAAATCCAAACAATACCAAAAGGAATTTTATTATTATGTAGCGAAATTTTAAGTCTTTATGAATTTTTAGAAAAAAGTAGAAAACAAGAACAATTAGAACAAGATAGAGAAGAATTAAAACAATTACTAAAAAAGGTAACATTTTCTAATGGTCTTTATCGTGTGAAAAATAAAGATAAAATATATAGCTCTCCAAGAGTGATAGAATATATCTTAGCGGGGAAAGTTCCCAATATCTTATTTGCAACAAAACCTATTTTCAATAAACAATATATCGGTATTGATAATTACGAAGAGATTTATCTATTGCTTAATAACAAAAAAAATATCTCTTTCGCTATTGAACAAGTAAAAGAATTATATAACAAAGTAAACGATATTTATTTTATAAGAATTCTTGAACAAATGTTCAAAATTCACGAATTACCTGATAGCGAATTACAAAAAGTGATTCCACAACATTTATTTGATGAATTTATGATTTTAGTTTCAAAATCCTATATAAATCAACTACCTTTTATTAAAAGAATTATCTATAAACTTATCAACGAAAGATTAAATAAATCTACCTTAAAAAAATTTTGGAGTGAATACTACAATAAAAATAAATTAATCGTTAAATCAAGTGAAGAAAAACCTAATGTTTCATCAAAACCATCAAAAGAAAAAAGAATATCATCTATTGAAAGTAAGTTAGATACGAAAACAGGAGATCTTTATAAAAATGTGATTTCTAAAATCGAATGGTATTTAGAACGAGATACTATCCCAACAGAAAAAATTTTATATCATGACTTTCAAAATGAAAAACAAACCCTAAATCATTTATTTGAAATGGTAGATTTGAATCTAAAATCTGTAGAAGAACTTATAAAAATTGAAACAAAAAACGAAGTTTATTATTTAAGTAAAAAATACTTAATAAAAAATAAAGAATATTTAATTAAGAAATATTATAATAAAATTCAAGAATTAGAAGGAATTGAAACTAAAGATGGTCAATATATATCATTAAAAGTTGATAGAGAAAATCTTGAACTTTATAAAGCAATTTATAAAGTACTGAATCAATTATAAAATAATATTTATTATTTTACAATCAATTTAAAATGATTCTATTTGACTTAAATGTTGAATATTATTCCAATATATAAGTTTATAAAAATGATTTTTAATAAAGGGTTTTTCCTCTATATAGGAAATACCAGCATTATTAAAGATCACTCGAAGAGAAAATTCAAGGGGAAGTTCCAAAATTACTGTGGATAGTGTTCTTAATAAATTGCCATGGGATACAATTAAAATATTTAAGGGTGTTTTATTTCCATTTGGTAAAGTCAATATATGAGTCTTAAAAAATCTTTCTGCTCTTTTTTTAACATCTTGTGCACTTTCTCCATCTGGATAAGGGAAGTTTATATCTGTTCGAATTTTATAAATAGTCTCTGGTTCTTCTTTTTCTAATTCTTTATATAATCTTCCTTCCCATCTCCCACAATGAATTTCTTTTAAATCTTCGCTTAAAATTATATTATTTATTTTATTATTTTTTTTATAAATAGAATTTATGATTTCAAATGTTTGCATAGCCCTTTTTTGAGGAGATACATAACAATAATCAAATTCTGGAACCTGTTTATATAAATATTCACCTGTAAGTTGAGATTGCTGAATTCCAAGAGCATTCAGATCTGTTTCAATTCTTCCTTGAATTCGAAACTCTCTATTATAATCGGTCTCTCCATGTCTTACAAGAAATAAACGAATCATGAAAATAAAAAAATTTATTGTTGTAAATTGACAATTAAATATTGATGGATTCCCCAATACTATTTCCAAAGGCTTCCATAATTGCTTCTGAGATGGTTGGATGAGGATGTACAGCTTTTGCAATGTCACCTGCAAGTAGTTCTGCCTCGGATGCTATAATGCCTTCTCCTATAATTTCTGTTGCATTTTTTCCAATAATGTGAATTCCTAGTATATTGTGATATTTCTTCCCAATAATGACTTTTACGAAGCCATCATTATCCCCACTTGCTGTAGCCCTTCCAAGTGCTCGATAGGGGAATTTTCCTACTACGTATTCGTAGCCTAATTCTTTTGCTTTTTTTTCTGTTAATCCAATAGATGCTACTTCTGGACTACAATACGTACATGAAGGGATCCAATTATAGTTGATGGGTTTATACTCCACTTCGAAATTTGTATTTAGCTGATTACTTTTTCGCAATGTTAAGTAAATATGCTCCGCTGCTCTTATGCCTTCGTGGCTCGCTACATGTGCTAAGGCTGGGGTATTAATACAATCCCCAATGGCATAGATGTCTGGATTGGATGTTTGATAATCTTTATTGACTTTAATTTTATCTTTATCTAATTCCACGTAAACTTCATTCAATCGTAAATTTTCTGTATTGGCAGTAATACCAACAGCCAGAATAATATGATCATATTGATGTTTATGAGATTGCGATTTTTCGTCAATAATCTCCGCTTCTACTTTATTATTTGTAATATTCACAGAATTTACTTTTGAATTTTTAAAAATTTTAATATTTCTTTTTTTAAGACTATTTTCTAAGTGTTTTGAGATTTCTTCGTCTTCATTAGGTAATATTTGGGGTAATAATTCTACAATTGTTACATCTGTTCCAATACTATTATAAAAGTCAGCAAATTCTACTCCAATAGCACCAGCACCAATGATTAAAAGATTTTGGGGTTGTTTTTCGAGAGACATGGCTTTTTTATATCCTAAGATATATTGATTATCAATCTTTATATGGGGTAATTCCTTAGCTCTTGCACCAGTAGCTATAATGGTTTTTTTTGTTTTAAGTTCTTGAACCACTTCTTTTAAGGTTTCGTCTTTATAAATTTGTAATTCATGGGTATTTTTAAAAACCCCATGTCCATAATAAACATCAATTTTATTTTTTTTCATAAGATAATCAACACCTCGAGACATTGTATTGGCTACTTTTCTCGAATGTTCAATAATTTTTGGAAAATCGATTTTCGCATTCTCAACAATTATCCCCATTTCTTTGGATTTATGGATCTTCTGAAATAAATGAGCAGTCTCAAGTAAGGCTTTTGTTGGAATACAACCCCAGTTTAAGCAAATACCTCCAAGTTCAGCTTTTTCTATGATTGCAGTTTTAAGTCCCAGCTGTGATGCTCGAATGGCAGCAACATATCCACCAGGTCCAGAGCCAATAACTACAACATCATAAGAATTCATAACTCTCTCCTTGAAAGAAAATATATTATACGATTTTAAAAAAATTGAAGCACTGTAAAGTTTTTTTAAAATCGATTTTATGAAATTTTTATATGATTATTTTCAAAAAATTAGAATTTTATTATTATCTTATATTCTTTTGTATAGTTTTAACGTTTTAAATTCACAAGAAAATAAAAATGAAAATGATACTTTTCCAGCATTATTGATTCAAGAAAATGAATATTTATCTTCGTTTCCCAAATCCCAGTATGTTTTTGAATTAAACAATGCTGATTTTATTATTTGTAAAAAAAATCCCAAATATTTCAATATTTCGAGGGAAATCAATAAAACATTTAAAATGGAATTTCATAATCAAATTTATACCCAAATAGGAGATCTAAATAATGATTTAATAGAATATTATTTAAAAACCAATGATTTAATTACTACCTTGGAACAATTTAAAAAATTATATCAATATGATCCACTTTTCTTTGCTACATTATATAATTTAGGAAAATTAAATTTCTTAAGAAAAGAATATCATCAATGTATATTTTATTTTAATAAAACCCTATATTTTTTTGATAATTACGCAAGAATTCATTACCATCTTGGTAAGTGTTACTATAAAATTAATGACGAAATAAAAGGAGAGTATCATTTTAAAAGAGCCATTGAACTTCATTCTGATCAAATAGAATATTGGGTTGATTTTATCAAATTCTTACAAGAAAAAAAACAATTTTCTAAAGCGAATGTATATTTTCATTTAGGAGAGAAAAGATTTCATGAAAACACATTTTTTAAAATTTTTAAAGTCCAAGAATCGATTCGTAAAAATGAATTTTCCTTGGCTTTAAGGCTTCTTAATGAAATACCCTTAAAAGAATTAGATCCTTACGAACAATTGGAATTAAAATATACAAAAAGCATATTATATGAAAAAGTATCTAAGATAGAAGACGCTATAAAAGAAATTCAGGATATCCTTGAATCTAATAGTCCTTATTTTTTTAATAAATATTCTAAGGAGATGATAGTAAACCAAAAACAACGTTTGGAAAAAATGTTAAAAAAATAAAAAAAACCCCCTTAAAGGGGGAGGCAAATATGAAATTGTAATTTAAAGGAGAGAGATGGATCAATAATTACATGTATAATTACCCGGTGTATTGTTATCGCATGTTCCATCCCATATACCAGGATCATTTATAAAGTCTGATGCACTACAACCTGGTTGTCCTACATCGATAATTGCTTTAGTCGTTCTATCTATACAGAATAAATTCCACCATAGATTCACTTCACCAGAACCTGCAACATAAGATCTTACGAGACCATTATGTTTGTAAACTCGAACAACAGCCTGTGCATCTCTAATGGTTTTGAAAGAATAATATCTCTGAGACCAGTTAAATACACCATATCCCATACGTGTAATGTTTGTTCCAGTAAATGTCCAAATATTATTTTTGATGGTAATGGTTTCTGGACCATATCCAGTTACAACATCGAAATCTAGTGTTCCACTTGGTGTTGTTAAATTATCATTTAAACCGCTATATAGTGGATCAAATTTAGATGTTACATTTCTCCATTTCCAATAAACTTGACATGTATGTTTATTAGAAAGTGTACCTTGAATTCTACAGGATTTATTTCCAAATTCAAAATGGGAATCTAAATCTCTCGGGTCATTGGTATTCCATTGTAATACAATTCGAATTTCATCTTGTGCAAGTAATGGAGAAAT
>JBEQAN010000116.1:0-4997 GCA_041640315.1 Leptospiraceae bacterium | reverse complement strand
CTTGCCCAATTTTCTTTAAATTCTTCTATTTGGGCTTCTAATACACTGATCTTATTTTTTAGTTCTATATTTTCGTTTTTTAATTTTTGCAAATCTTCCTCCTGTTGATTATGACTCGTTTCTTGCTTTACTTCTTCAGAATTTAATTGTTCTTTTTTTTCTGAATCAGTTTTTAATTTATTACCATTTCCTTCAGCAATATCAATACCGGATATGTTTTGATCATTTAAATCTACCATTTTTGAGCTCCTTATTGATTTAATTTTGTTATCATATTTGATAACATTATCCTTAAATAATCAATGATCTGAATTGCATATTTATAATTCATTCGATTGGGACCTATAAGCCCCATTGCTCCAATTCTTTTATCACCCATAGAATAACTTCCAGTAAGAATACTTAAACCATATAATTGCGGGTTTCTATCGCCTTCGATCGAAACAATTATATCGTCTAATTCAGTAGCTTGTATAAGTAAATTTCTTAAAAATTCCTTCAAGTTATAAAAAATCGATACATCTATATTCATTTCATCTCTCGATTCTAACTCTTCTACAAATCTATCAATACCTTTCATAATAACATCAACATTATCAAGTTCTTTAAAATGCTGAGAAATCGCCTCCATAACTAGTGATGCATATCGATACATTTCTCCTAAGGGGGAAATGTTTCCTGTCATTAAAAGCGTATGAATATCTCTTAAATCCATTCCCACAAAATTTTCATTTAAAAACCTTGAAATTTGCTCTAAGAAATTCCTTGGAATTTTTTCCTCAATACGAAATAATTTTGAATAAACATTATCAGAACGAGTTAATAGAACCATTAATATCTCATCACCACCAACATCCAACAATTCAATATGCCTTAAAATAGCCTTCTCTGCTAGAGGTGGTATTGCAATTCCAATGTAGTTTGTTAAAATGCTTAAAATATCACAACTACTTTCAAGAACATCGGGAATTTCAAATTTACGTTTTAGAAATTCTCTTTGGATTATATTTTGTTTATCTTTTGCTGGAATATAAGGTGGTATATTAATTGGTAAATTCTTAATATAGAATCGATATCCCTTTGCAGTCGGAACTTTTCCAGCACTTCTATGGGGAGCGAAAAGATAACCCTTTTTACTAAGCTCTGCAAGAATATTTCTGATGGTTGCTGAACTCCACTTTAATTTATATCGTTCTACTAACTGAAGACTACTTACTGGTATACCATTGTTAATATAATCCTGTATAACACATTGTAATATTTCTTTTTCTCTATGGTCAAGATCCTCCCCTTCATCAATTTGGTTAAAATTATAATATCTTACTGCAATATTTGCAGAACCTGTTTCATTGATTCGATTTAAATTCTTAGGATTTCCTCTATGATACTTATAATGTTCCCAGAATTTTTGTTCCATCTTCCCTCATCAAAATTATTATATTTTTTTAATATTTAGCAATCTATATGCTAAATTGCTAAATATAATATCAATATAATCCATATTTTTCATAAGTCAAGAGTTATTTGGAAATTTCATTAAAAGTAAAATATCTATACAAATTCATAAGCAAAAATAATACCAAAATTTTTTTATTTAATATGATTTTTATAACATATTTTAATTATTATATATGTAAAATTAATTTTTTCTAATTTTTACAGACCAATTGTAAGGAATGATAGTTTTTATATGCTTCATTGTTATAGTAGATTTGATATGATTTCATAAAATATTGTTTTGCTTGATGACATTGGTTAAGTTTAATAAATATAAAACCTAAATAATAATATCTAAGAGAAAGTTCTTTTTTAAAAGAACTGCTGGGTTTTAACATATTTATACTTGTTTTTAATAATAGCTTAGCTTTATGATAATTCTCTTTACATTCCTCAATTAAAAAGGAATCATTTTCTTTGCAAAAATGGATTATAGACATCGCATATTGAAATAAATTTTTTTCTATGTTGTAAAATTGCTCACAACTTTCTATTTTCTTGTAATCTTCAATTGCTAATAAGAAATTTTGTTTTTCATAATTTGAATTTGCACTTATTAAAATTTTATAATATGCAATTTGGCTGGGACAAGTATTTATTGGATTTTGATAAATCATAAAGAAAATTAATAAACTCATAAATCTAAAAAGGACCATGAGTGAATATCATATTTTTCTTTTGTAATTGTATAAGGTAAATCCAGATCTCTTGAGAATTGATTCCAAATTATCCAAAATTCTTCTTCTAAAGTATTTACATCTTCGAAAAAGAATGAGATGCTAAAAAAATGATTCCGAATTAATATAAATTTAGAATGTGATTGAAAGAAAGTTTTTATAAAATTAATATTTTTATTGATAAAATAATAATCTATAATCGTATTATCAAATTCTATTGTAATTTTAATTATTTTTTTATACTTTATTAATATTTTTTTTATTAAATAAAATTTATAAGAAAAAACCATTCTATTAATAATTTTTAACTTATTTTCAAAAAAAATAGAATCTTCTCGTCTTAGTAAAGGATAAGTAAAAGAGATTATTTTTGACATTTTACTTATAATTTCCTTTGTATAAAATTCATCATATTGTTTTTGATCATCAAAAAAATAAACCAGTAGAAATTCCATTTTTCCAAATTTTAAATATTGATATACTATTATTTTTTTATTCTGAATAAAATTGTTGCTGAATCTTTTAGAAAAATAAGGATTATTTATTAGTTCATTTGTAATTTTTAATACTTCATAATTAGGTATTTCTGATGTCTCAAAATGAAAAATCTCATCATCATAATTTATATAAAAGTTTTTCTTTGTCTCTTCATCAACATTATAATAATAATAAGGTAAATAAAGAGATGTGTATTCATTCGTAACCATAATTATAAACGAAGTAAACATTTTTTTAAATTGTTCTTCAATAATTCTTGTAAGATTTAATTTATATTCATTAAAACTTTTAGAAAATACAAGATTTTTTAAAATGATGATATCTTCTATCGTAAATGATTTTGTTAAAGATTTATATTTATTTTTATTGAAAAATTGTTTGAAGTGATATACTCTTTTGATTTTATTATCTTCATAATTACTTTGGCTCCTTGGTACATAATTAATAATTTTATTTGATAAGTGGATAAAATCTTTATCTTCAAAAATGATTTTTCTTATTTTTGGGATTTTGTTTTCTAAAGCTGGATCGATAGTATGTTTCTGATTTAAAAATTTATCAAGAGCGTGATGAATTAAATCTTTATATTTATTTTTCCAATAAATGGAAGAGAAATATTGTTCTTTTAAATCAATCATCTCCTCATTTTTTGAATGATTCATACGCTTTTTTTTGTATATCTTTTAATAATTTACGTTAGTTTTTTCTTTATTTTTTTGTATTTTTTAAAATATGCAATAAAAAAAAGTTGATTAAGAGAAAAAACCATTTATTTTAATGTAAATGAGTATTATTTACCTATTTATCGATGGGATTGGGATTGGAGACAATAATGCTCTAATAAATCCTTTTTCGAGATATGCAACCTCAATCTTAGAAATTTGTAAAGGAAATTTATATTTCAACCATAATATAAAGAATAACATAAGAGTAATTCCGCTTGATGCAAATATGGGGGTAGAAGGAATTCCACAGTCAGCAACAGGTCAGACAAGTTTATGGACTGGAGTGAATGCACCAAAAGTTTTGGGATGTCATATAACAGGTTTTCCTGGACCAAGATTAAAAAAAATTATTTATGATCATTCCATCATAAAAAAATTCAAAGAAAATCATTACCCTTCAACATTACTTAATGCTTATTCTCCAAAATTTTTAGAGAAAATCGAAAAATTACCGCGATTCGCAAGTGCATCAACACATGTGCAAAAATCGGCGGGTCAATCCCTTTTTAGTATAGATGATATTCTGAAAAAAAAAGCAATTTACATGGACATAACCCATCATATCATGCATGAATACTACCCAGAACTAAAAAGTCAGATCCCAATAATGGATGCATTTGAAAGGGGGGTTGACTTGGTAGAAATTGCTCACAATTACGAACTAGTAATCTTTGAATATTTTCTTTCAGATAAAGCAGGGCATAGTCAATCCTTCGAGGCAGCAAAATTCATCATACATACATTAGAGAAATTTATCCATGGAATAATGGAAGCAATGACCCAAGATGATACTTTAATTATTACCTCAGACCATGGCAATATGGAAGATTTATCTACAAACACCCATACAAAAAATTTAGTACCACTTATCATATATGGCAAACTAAAAAATGAATTTAACGATCTGATTTATCTGTACCAAATACCCCTTAGAATTTATGAAATTTACAGCATTAGCCCAGAGATTGATGAAAGTATTTATATTGTAGAGAATAAAGAAAATTTAGAAAGCGAAGTTATATCCTCAGATTTGCTAATAAAACTTACATTATAAATGAATTTTATTTCATTAACTTTTCAGTTTCTTTCAACCATTCCAGTGCTATGGAATAATATTTGCCGTTTGGAGAGATTTCTAGCGCCTTTTTAAATAATTCATAAGCTTGTCTATAATTATCAGATTCAAAATAAATAATCCCTTTTTTTATCAATGCAACCTGATCCAATGTATTATTTGGGTTTGTAAGAACTTTATCATAGTAGGTTTTCGCTAATTCTTTATTCTGTTTTTCTGATACTTCCCCAAGTCTAAAATAAATATTTTCTAATAATTCGTAAAGGGCATTTTTTTCTTTTTCCTTTAGATTACCAGATCGTAAATATTCATTTAACTTCTTTTCGACTCTCACATAGGTATTAGTTGCATTTAAATAATCATTATTATTGAAAAACGAAATACCTATAGAAATTTCTCTTTTTATTTTTTCAATTTCTTCTTCGAAATCAATTTTTTCTTCTTTTACTTCAGTTTTTTTTTCTTCTTGTTTTTTAACTTCTTGTTCAACATCTTTTTTTCTTTTGGCAGATATTGATTTGTCTT
>JBEQAN010000115.1:0-4998 GCA_041640315.1 Leptospiraceae bacterium | reverse complement strand
AATTCCTATTACTTTTAATTCAGATGTAGCACTGATGAACTTTCAGTCCTTGTATTTTTCCCCAGAGAATTGGAATAGTTGGCAGACAATACAACTGTATGCACCCGAGGATGAGTATTATGTAGAAGACCATTTCATGGATGTAGGTTTTGGACCCATTAAAAGTGAGGATGTTTTCTATACTGGAAGAACCAATTCTTTGAATGTTAAATATATCAATAATGAACAAGTTGGGCTTTGGTATACACAAGATATTCAGGTATATGAGAGTGGATATACAAATAATTTGTTTATTTCATTACGATCCAAACCTCGGGATGATGTATATGTGTATGTAATTAATCCTTCTCCTTCGGATCTTATATTTTCCACTACATCCTTAACGTTTACCCCCTCAAACTGGGATTCCAGTCAATGGATCCAGATAACCGCTGTTGATGATACCTTACTTGAGTATAATGAAGTATTTGACATTGTCATAAGAACTGCTAGTAATGATAGATACTATAATAATTTAGAGTATATAAGCAGAATTTATATTTACGATAATGATATTCCATATATAGTTATAGGTGGATATACTGATACAATTACAGAAGGAAATTGGCAAGTGGTAAATATAAGGCTAACAGGGGTTCCACCAACTCATGATATTCATGTCTCTATTACCTCCTCTGAGCCCTCTTTGTGCACTATTTCTTCTGGAAGTAGTTTAACCTTTACCCCTGCAAATTATACGGTAGATCAAAGCTTTACTATTCAGGCAAGAGCAGCTGATAACATCGATAACTTGTATAATTATAACACAGATCAAAATAGATGTAGAGTTAATATCACTACAACCTCCACGGATTCAAACTATAATGGACTTAGTAGTTATATAAATATATATATCAGGGATAACGTAAATGCGGGTATTATTTTTTCACCTTCAAGCTTTTATTTGTATGAATCTCAGTCTACGGGCACGGGTATAACCTTTACCATGCGATTACGAAGTCTACCTACTTCTCCCGTCAAAATCTGTATAAGAAGTAGCAATTATTGTGAATTAGGCATTGAATCTACAGGAATTCAAGCACCTGATGGAAGTTGCACCTCTATTGCAGGTATTGATACCCCATATGTAGTTTTTGACCATACTAATTGGAATACCGATAAAATCATACGGATTAAACCACGGCATGATTGGGATTATCGTTCTACGCCTACAGAAACAGGAAATACTTGTAATCCTCCCTATCCTGATGGAGTTAAATCCGTTCAAATACGATTGTATACCTATTGTCCAGAATGTAATCAATTTGAACGATTAGTTTACAATAAAAATAATACTGAATTTGTCAATGGTCCTTCTGGAAATGTCAATGATGATTTAGATTATTTTGCTTTTCTTACAGCACCACATAATGGAGATTTCGCCAATGATTCAAACCTTACGGGTTCCCATGTTATTGCAAAAATAGATAACTACTGCACACAGCAAAGACCTTATGGTCTTAGTGGAATTTATAGAGCTTTTATTGCCGATGGAACAAATCGCAGAGCATGTACAAATCCACCAACTTGTACTAGCAAAACAAACTGGGTGTTATACAGCAACAAATATTACTTTAGATATGAAGACAATCGATTAATGTTTAAAACTGATGGTAATAGTTTATTTATAATGTCGGATCCCGATTCCTTTGGCATTTATGGTACTACCAATATATGGACGGGTATAACTTCCACACCACACCAATGGACAGATTCTTCAAATAATTGTAATAACTGGGGCGATGGTACCTCTTTTTTCAGTGGTAGTTATGGTATACCTAATACCAATACTTTTAATGCTATATCTAATGACCCTGCTACTACAACATGTAATAATGCTTTAAGAGTCTTATGTATAAGACAATAAGCCTAAGGTCTTGTGGAGCATCCCTGCTCACAGATTTCCAAAATCATGCAAACCTCTTACGATTAACATTTCACCCTTCACCTTTACATATAAATTCTTACTTTATAAACTCTTTGTATATCTTCTATAGTCTATGCTAGGTTTAAGTTTAATGCATGAGGATGTTAGGTATGATTAGAAGATAACGTACATTCTGCATCATCAATATACATCCAATTTTTTGGAACATATTTAAACAAAATAAAAAAATACCAACAATGATTATTTTAAGAATACTATAAGTTTCGTTATGTATTGAAAACATTCTCTACGTTCCACCATCTCTTTTATCTATGTTCGATTTTCAAAAAAATTCTTACTTGGACACTATACTCTGAGTTTACCATCAAAGCTTTAAAGAGTGCTATTTTGTCATAGACTTCTTTTTTAAATCTATTCATAGCAAATTCCCAATTTAGGGTTCTGCTAAACCCTGCTTCCATATAGAAATAGAATCTACTCATAAATTTATCTAGAAACATAATTTGAATAAACCTTTTCTTAATGAAACTGTCAAAAAGGAAATCGAATTCTTTGTGATTTATATAGATGCCTCGTTGTTTTCAAACAAGATAGCGATGTCTATTTTGTAAGATCTTCACTGTTTTTTTTGATAGTCTGAGTTGAAATATAAGTTTATATAGATTGTTTTTTTGAGAAATGTTAAAATTTTTTTTCATTACTTCTCTAAGAATATGAATTTCGAATTCTTTCTTAGCAAGAATTTTTTTTAGTTTTTCTTTTCGATGGATATGAGGTATATCGTTTTGTTAGTAGAGAATCTATTAATTTTTTGTTTTTATTTCTCAAAAGGTAATTTTTTTAAATAGAATATTTTCGAAAGACCAAAGCGATGGGAAAATCTGGAAGTCCACTTCCAAAAGGATTTGAATCATTGTTATAATTACAGGGAAATTTTGATGTTTTTCATGTTTAAAACATCGTTTATACAATCCATAGGTAAATTTTTTCGAAAAAAATGAAAAATTTTTAGTAAAAATTCCATCAAAAGGATATATATTTTTGATGGCAGTATATAAAACGAATACTCGTATAAATGATAACGAATATGATATTGATCCAATAAAAATGAGATTTTAATTTCTTAAGATTGTAGTTTTAAGATTCCCATTTTATAACTTATACATTTTAAAACTCGATGAAATCAAAATGCAATTTGATGATAATTCTGATATGTTTATTTATTTAATCAATAAACATATAGAAAAGTTTCAATCACTATCCACGAAAAAACAAAGTAGTATAAAAATTTATCAGAGTGAAATTGTGATTGAAATAGTGAATATTGAATATGGATGTGGAAACACTTCATTTAATTTTATAATTTTATTTCGTTACCAATTTCGGTTCTTTTTCATTAATTAACATGATAAAAGAAAAATTATCTTGAGGATTTGCATCAAAACATTTTTTAGCAATCTTTCTTGCAATTTGATAATAATCATTATGGGAATGCAAAATTTGTTTTAATTTTTTATCTTGTAAGATTTCCCAAACGCCATCGCTACATAAAAAAAAGTTTTTGTGTTCTATGGGGTATTGCTCGAATTGATATTCTAACTTCTCAACATCGATATTCGTAGTAAGGGCTGATCTTAAAAAACCTTGCATGGGATGATGAATGGCTTCTTCTTGCTTTAAAAAACCTCTATCTATTAAATCCTGTACATGGGTATGATCTCTTGTAAGTAATTGAAATGTTTTATCATCCCAACTATATATTCTTGTATCACCTACATGAAACAAAAAGAAATTTTGATTTTGTACTACAATAGAGGTAACAGTTGTTCCCATCCCCTCTAAGTCTATGTTTTTTTGGTACTCATTTTGGAGAGCATGAATCAATTTCTTTAATAATTCATCAATTCTATTTTTGGTGATAAAATCTTTGTAAATACGTAATGTTTCTAAAACAATTTTACTGGCAATTTCACCACCAGGCCTTCCCCCGATTCCATCTGCGATTGCATAAATTTGTATTCCCTTATTTGGGATTTCTATCTCAATAGGTTCCTCATAATTTGTTAGATTGATTATAATGTCGTTAATTAATAAACTATCTTCGTTCTTTTTTCGTAAACCAGAATTAGAAAAATATATGACTTTCATCTATCTTCTGGCATAATTTGTAATTTATATTTATATGTAAAATCATTTTTATCTTCAGGACGATATAAATGAAAACTTCTATATTCATGATTTAAAAATTTCTCAATTTGATTCCCATAAAATCTACTAAATGGATTTCCACTAATTCCAGTAGGTATAATCCTTAAAGATTCATTGATTTTTCCCGGTAGCATGATTAAACGTTCCGATGCACCATCTGTTACTTGAAAAGGAATTTCTTTATGAATCTTAAAATTCATGGGATTTACTGTAGAAATGGAACCCGGAACTTTATATGGACCGCGATTAAAGATCTTTGCTAACATGGGATTTTTTCCAAAAGGATGACTATAAGTCAATAGATGAATCTCCCCCCATTGCCAATCCTCAGTATTATTAGAATATTGTTTTAACATATCAATCGCTTCTAAAAAGCTTTTCATAATAATATCTGCTTTTGTTTCTTTTTCTTGGGTTTCTGGATGATCAAACCAAATCGATGTATCCTTTTTTAAAAGAATTCTTAATGCATTAAATGCAATAAATTTCTTTTTTAAGTATTGATCAAAATATTCTTCCCCAAGGTGTGGTAAGTAAATATTATTGAGTAATCGTTGTAACATCACATGAAAGATAGAACTTGCAATACTAGAAGTATCTGTTTCGTAATTCCAATTTTTTAGTTCTTCAATAAACTTAAGAGCTTCTGGTTCTTTGGAAAGATCAAATTTTGAAATTTCGTTTAAAAAAATTGGAACAAGTTCTTGAGCCATCAAGGATTTAACATCTTTTTGCATATTTTTTATATCTTCTATACTAAGCTTTTCTTTTGAAAGGAGCATTTCTTTTATTCTTTCATATCGATCTGGATGATGATAGTAGTTAGAAATGGTATAAGGATAATTTGAAGAATGCTTGTTATT
>JBEQAN010000114.1:0-4998 GCA_041640315.1 Leptospiraceae bacterium | reverse complement strand
GTCTTAATGGAATTGATTCTTTATTATCTATTGTCCAAATGCCCGGAGGAATTCCCGTTGCTACTGTAGCTATAGGTTCAGCTGGAGCAAAAAATGCGGGATTACTAGCAATCAGAATCCTTAGTATCAAATACAACATACTTAAAGAGAAATTGAAAATTTATTATAAAAATTTAAAAGAATCAGTTATACAAAATAAAGATATAAAATGAAAGACTTAATTCGAACAATTGGCATTGTTGGTGGTGGTCAATTAGGAAGAATGCTTTGTTATGAAGCATATAAAAAAGGGATTAAAGTGGCAGTATTAGATCCAGATCCGGATGCTCCCGCAATGCAAATCGCTCATTACCCAATCGTTGGAAATTATGATAGCGAAAAATCCCTAAAACAATTAATGGAGATTTGTGATGTTATCACTTATGAATTTGAAAATGTAGAACCAGAACTATTAATCTATTATCAACATAAAATCCCTATCCATCCAAATCCACGAATCTTAAAAGTTTCACGAAACAGAAACAACGAAAAACAATTTGCGCAACAATATAATATCCCAGTTCCCGAATTATTTCCACTATCTATTTTAGAAAATCACGACGAAAAAATCAAAAACCTATATTACCAATTAAAAAATACCGGAAAAGAATGGATTTTAAAGACATCCGAAGGAGGTTATGACGGAAAACATCAGATAGAGATAAATTTTAAATCTATTACAGAAGAAGGATTTTTGGATCAAATTAAAACTTTATTTAAAAATTTTAATTCACCGAGACAAATTTCTATCATTATTGAAGAAAAAATTAAATTTGAATTTGAATTTAGTATTATTGCATGTGGATTCATAGATATATCTAATGAATATAAAATCGCATTTTATCAACCATTTATAAATGAACATAAAAATGGAATCCTTAGAAAAACATTTTCATTTATGGATTCTTCTTTTAACTCTTTTGAGGAACTTTGTAAAAATATTACCCAATTAATGAAAGATAATGAATATGTAGGACTTTTAACAATTGAATTTTTTTATAAAAATGATAAAATTTATTTCAACGAAATGGCACCAAGACCTCATAACTCTGGACATTTAACCATAGAAGGATATAATTATTCTCAATTTGAACAACATATTCGAGCCATCACCGCCCTCCCAGTCCATAATCCTATTTTAAAAACCAATGCCAGCATGCTAAATCTTATTTCTTTTAATAATTTAGACTCCAATCCCCACCTTATAAAAAAAATTTTAAATACTCCCAACACCTTTTATCATGATTATGGTAAAAACGAAAAAAAACAAAATAGAAAAATGGGACATATTACTATATTAAGCGATGATAAACAAAAATTAATAGATCTTACAAATCAATTTGAAACAATGATCTATTCATAAAAAACTATTTTATTTGATTTGCAATTTCCTCTAAGAATTTTTTTAATGATGGAAATTTATTTCTATTCATCTCTGGTTTATAACTATTTTTTTCAATCGTTTTTTTATAAATAGACCCTAATTGAACTTTTAAAGTATTCCCAGATATATTCAAAATATTTTGAATATTCTTTCTATCCTTTCCCTCCAAAATATACTTACAAATCATTGATTCTTGATGTGTTAAATTATATTCCTTTCTTAAAATTTCATACATTCTTTCAAATGAACCATGTGGTACTGGAGGAGAAAATAAAGTATTAAAAAATAATAATGATAAAAACGATACAATTACAGAAATCAAAAAAAACAAAAATTTATTATTATAAAAATATAAAATAAAATCAGAAATCATCCAGACTAATATTAAAGTTAATGCGATAGCAGAGATGATACCAGCAATTCTTAAAAATATTTTAGCTTTGTTTTCTAAGTATTGCTCTCGAAAGAAAATTGCTGCTAATATAGTTGACAAAATCGCATCTCCAGCATTCCCAATGGGGAGGGTGTTAAAGCCCCATAAAACAATAAAATTAGTTAATGACATTATAAACATTAAAACAAATATAATAGTAATAATTCTTACTCTTTTATCTTGGGGATTTTTAAAAATATATTTAAACAAAAAATAAAAACTAACAATAAAAACAAATCCCCAGTAAATGTTTGTTATATATGAGCCATAACCAGCCTCGGGATAAAATCCCCACTCATATCTTTTTACGCCTTCAATAAAAATGTTATTAATCTCAGAAAAAAAGTAAGAATAAATTAGCAACACTAACCATATTCCACTAAAAAAAAAAGATACTTTCATAATATTTTCAATTTTTGGTAAGGAAACTTTACTTTGTTCTAAGCTAAATAATAAGAATGAATTAGTCATTAAGAGCTGAGAAGTATAAAAATAAAATAACGAGTGCATTGCTTCTTCTGAATTTTCCGCTATATAAGTCAAAAATAAAAAAAGATTCCAACCACCAATCCCAGTATAGAACAAGGGTAATGAAAATCGAGATTGTCTTCGTTCTTTTGTAAAATATAAAACTATTAAAATAGCAATATCTGCTAAAAAAGCTGCAAATGGAACAATATAAAAATATAAATACTTGATTTCCATTAATGAAACAATTATTTAATTATTTTACACAATGTAAATTCTTTTTTAATTTATATATACATTCTATCTTTAATTTTTAAAATTCTTAGTATTAATATCTAATCATGGGTCTAAACCATGGTATACCTAAAAATAATACTATAACCGCAATCATAAATAAAATAAAAATTGTTCTAAATTGATTTATGAATTCGAGTTTTTTAAATTTTAAGTGAATGTAATGCATTAAACCAACAAATATAAACATTAGAATCGGATGTTCAAGCATAATAAAACGAATCTCTCTTACCTTAAGATGATTCCAAACTTGAGTTAAATAGGGATTAAGAATATAAAGAATAATCCCTAAAATAAACTGAATATTAATCAATATATTGAAACCTCTAAACCACTTTATAAAAGTTTTCTTCGTATTCATGATAAATTCTTGAATTTCAAACTTGTTACTTCTTAGCTGAATATATGTAAAAATAAATTTTACCAATATTAATAATACCCCTAACAGAATAAACCATCTAAGAATATTATGGACATTAATAAGAAGATCCATGAATAAAATAAAATAATAGAGGTTTTATAGACAAGTATTTTAAAATTATTTTCTTTTTTGATGAATAAAAAAAAATGTCCTTAATGTCAAAAAAAGAAGAATATAACCCTTTGCAAAAAATTGATATTAGTGAATATATTAAACTCGGTAATAGAATTGTAATAACGGATTTAGAACATCAAATGAAGTCTGCCTACCTTGATTATGCAATGAGTGTGATTGTAGGTAGGGCTCTACCCGATGTAAGAGATGGACTTAAGCCCGTGCACCGTAGAATTCTCTATGCAATGTACGAACGAGCTTGGAGACATGATAGACCATTTGTAAAATGTGCGAAGATAGTTGGAGAAGTTATAGGTAATTACCATCCCCATGGTGATATGGCTGTATACGAAACCCTGGTCAGAATGGCACAGGATTTCGTAATGAATGTTCCTTTGATAGAAGGCCAAGGGAATTTTGGTTCTATTGATGGCGATAATCCCGCAGCATATCGTTATACAGAAGCAAGACTTACAATTGCAGCAGAAGAGTTATTAAAAGATATTGATAAAAATACTGTAGATTTCGCCCCCAATTTTGATGATACAAGAGAAGAGCCATCCGTCTTACCAGCAGGTCTTCCTAACCTATTAATCAATGGAGCTAACGGTATAGCGGTTGGGATGGCAACCAACATACCTCCCCATAATCCACGAGAAGTAATTCAAGCCATCAATGCAGTAATTGATAATCCTAATATTTCTATTCAAGAATTAATGAAGATTATCCCAGCTCCAGACTTTCCAACGGGTGGAATTATAATAGGTGGAGAAGGATTAAAAAGTGCCTATACTACAGGAAAAGGTTCTATTCGAATTCGAGCAAAAATTGATATAGAAGAAACAAAAAAGAAAAAAACTTTATTAGTAATCAAAGAAATTCCCTATCAAGTAAATAAAAAAAATATATTGGAAAAAATTGGTGAACTTGTACAAAACAAAGTAATCGAAGGAATTTCTGATATAAAAGATTTATCTGATAGACATGGAATTCGTGTTGAAATTGAATTAAAAAAAGACGTCAATCCACAGGTTGTATTAAATCAACTTTATAAAATGACCCAATTACAAGTAAGTTACGGAATTATTTTCTTAGCATTGGTTGATGGAAGACCTAAGATTTTAAATCTAAAAGAAATTTTAACAGAATACATATCCCACAGAAAGCTTGTTATAGTTCGTCGTACACAATTTGAACTAGATGAAGCACAAAAACGAGCTCATATATTAGAAGGTCTTAAAATTGCACTCGATTTTATTGATGAAGTAATTAAAATCATACGTTCTTCGAAAACTGTAGAAGAAGCAAGAGAAAGATTAATAAAAAGATTTAAATTAACAGAAATCCAAGCTAATGCAATCTTAGACATGAGATTACAAAAATTAACTTCTCTTGAAAGTCAAAAAATCATTGAAGAACTCGAAGGTTTAAAAGAAAAAATAAAAGATTACGAAGATATCTTACAAAAAGAAAAAAGACAATATGATATTATAAAACAAGAACTAAACGAAACCCTTGAAAAAATTTCTAAGGATTATCCAAAGCGATTATCTGAAATTGATCATAACTCCACAGATAGTACTACCTTTGAAATTACAGATCTCATTCATGACGAAGACGTAATAATTGCTATCTCTAATGATGGATTTATAAAAAGGATTTCTATAGATAGTTTTAAAAGACAAAAAAGAGGAGGTAAAGGTGTTAAAGGAACTACCTTAAAAAAAGAAGATACCATAAAGATTTTATCATATGCTTCTACTCATGATACATTACTTCTATTTTCTAACAAAGGAAAAATATTTAGCATAAAAGTCCATGAAATTCCAGAAGCTTCCAAAGATG
>JBEQAN010000113.1:0-5006 GCA_041640315.1 Leptospiraceae bacterium | reverse complement strand
TACATATTAATTTTTTGGTGTTCAGAGTTTTTATTATTATAGATAATCTTATTACTAAATATTGATAATTTGTGATTGATAGAAATATTACATAAAAAAGCGTGGAAAAAATAAACATCAGTTTGTTTTATTTAATATAGGGAATGTGAAGATATTAAAAAATTTCTTTTCGTATGATTAGTTAAAAAAAGTTAAGTTTTGGATAAAAATTGAGTGTGAAGGTTTTGATTAAGGTTATGGGATGTATAAAAGTTTTAAGGACATGCCTATATGGGAAGAGGCTATGAGGATTGCAGAGGAAATTTTTAAATTAACAGAGAATCTACCAAAAAAAGAGGACTATGGTTTTACATCACAAATTAGAAGATCTGCTCTTAGTATTTCGGCCAATATTGCAGAGGCATTTGGTAGGCATCATAAAGCAGATAAAATGAACTTTTACTATATCGCAAGAAGTTCCATTACAGAAACACAGAGTCACTTAGAATACGGAAAAAGAGTAAAATACATTAACGAATCATCAGCAAAAGAGCTGAATGATCTACTTAACCGCTTATACTCTGACATAAACAAAATTATAAAAAGCATGAGGAATTCAAATGCCAAGAAATAACCATAAAAACTCTATCTCTACCTCAACCTCTGCCTCAACCTTCACATCTCACCTTTCACACTTCACCTCTTACATCTCACATTTCACCAAACACCTCTCACGCCTCACCTCCCATGCCGGTTTTCGTCGCTACTTCGCCAATACCTCTTGGCTTTTTGGCGAAAAAGTTTTGCGTTTAATTGTTGGGCTTTTTGTGGGGGTGTGGGTGGCAAGGTATCTAGGACCAGAAAAATTTGGACTCTTGAGCTATGCTCAGAGTTTTGTAGGACTTTTTAGCGCTTTTGCTACATTGGGACTTGATGGGATTGTGGTGAGGGAGTTGGTGAAAAATCCAGAACGTGAGGGTGAACTTTTGGGTACAGCGTTTGTTTTAAAGATCATAGGTGCCTTGTTGGTTTTTCTTATGTTAGTTATTGCTATACCTTTTACTTCCAATGACAGATTTACCAATATACTTGTTTTTATCATTGCAAGTTCAAATATATTTCAGGCATTTAATGTAGTGGACATGTATTTCCAGGCAAAAGTGATGGGGAAATACATCACCTATGCCAATACCTTATCTCTTTTTCTAAGTAGCGCAGCAAAAGTCATGTTGATTTTACTACAGGCACCTCTTATTGCATTTGCATTTATTGTGGTTTTTGAAAGTTTTATATTAGCAATGGGTTATGTGTATTTTTATTTACAGAATCATAATCTTGTTAGAAAAAGAGATTTTACGTTTAAATATCAGACAGCAAAGTCACTTTTGAAGGATTCTTGGCCACTTGTTTTGAGTGGACTTGTCATAATGATTTATATGCGCATAGATCAAGTAATGATAAAGGAAATGCTGGATGTTGAAGCAGTTGGACAGTATGCAGCAGCAGTGCGAATAAGCGAGGCATGGTATTTTATACCAATGGTAATTTCTTCGTCGCTTTTTCCAGCTATTATCAACGCTAAAAAACAGAGTGAAGAGCTTTATTATGCAAGGCTCCAAAGGCTTTACGATTTAATGGTTTGGATTGGTATTGGTGTTGCTCTTCCTATGACGTTTCTTTCTGACTATGTAGTGCATTTACTTTATGGGGAACAATACAAGCAGGCGGGAAGTATTTTGATGATACATGTATGGGCGGGGGTATTTGTGGGATTGGGAGTGGCAAGTGGAGGGTGGTTTGTTGCTGAAAATTTACAAATGTTAGCCTTTTGGAGAACCTTTTATGGAATGTTAGTAAATATAATCCTAAATTTTATCCTAATTCCAAGATATGGAGTTCTGGGTGCTGCAGTAGCAACATTAATGGCTAATAGTGTAGCGGCTTTTATGTTTGATCTCTTTAATTATAAAACAAAAAAAATATTTTTTATGAAAATTAAATCTTTTATTTTAATAAGGAGTTAAAATGATACAAATTTTTTTTAAATTTTATAGAAAATTATTTGGAAATCTTTTTTTTCTGAAAATAAACAAACTTTTATTTTATTCATCCATAAGAGGATTAGGAATTTTTAACTATGAAAATATGGATGTATCAGGTGAAAAACATTTTATAAAAAATTTTCTTAAAAAAGATGCACTTAGAAAGGATAAATATATAGTTTTTGATGTTGGTGCAAATGTAGGTGATTATAGTAGACTTATAGCAGAAAATATTATTAATGCACATATATTTTCATTTGAACCACATCCAAAAACTTTTGAAATATTAAAAATTAATACAAAAGATTTACAAAATATATATATATTCAATTGTGCTTTATCATCGAAAAAAGGTAAATTGGAGCTTTACGATTATAAATCAAATGATAGTTCGCCCCATTCAAGTTTTAATAAAGATATTTTTAAAAGCATACATAAAGCTAAAGATATAAATACATACAAAGTTGATGTTTGTACTATAGATAATTTTTGCTCGGAAAATAATATTGAAATTATAGATTTTCTAAAGATAGATGTTGAAGGTTATGAATTAGATGTTCTTAAAGGCGCAAAAATGATGTTAGATAATTGTAAAATTAGATGTATACAGTTTGAATTTACCCAAATTAATGTTTATACTAAAGTATTTTTTAAAGATTTTTGGGATATTTTGTCTGAAAAATATAGAATATATCGTTTGATTCCTAAGAGTATGTATGAAATAAAAAAATATGACCCTACTTTATGTGAAATTTTTGGTTTTCAAAATTTTGTAGCGATACATAAGGAAAATAGTTATGGAATATAAACATAGTCTAAAAAGCATAGCACAGTTTGAATTAAAAAGTTGGTTTGGTAGAATATTTAAAAACAAAAAATGTAAATTAAAAAAATCTCATAATTACCTACATCTTGGTTGCGGGAGTAACTACATTGAGGGATATATAAACGCAGATTTTTTTACTTTCAGTAAAATTAAATTTTGGAAAAAAAGAACAGTAAAAATTGATTGGGAAGTAGATTTGAGATATCCTTTAAACTGCGATGATGAGGTTTTTGATGGTGTCTTTATGGAACATGTTTTAGAACATCTTTATTTTGATGATGCAAAAAATTTACTAAAGGAACTATATAGAGTTCTTAAGAAGGGTGCTTTTATAAGAATAACGGTGCCAGATTTAGAGAAATATGTGAAGTTTTACAATAAAAATTATGATGGATACGATGCTGAAGCTTTTAAATCTAAATTTAAAACTGGGTGTGATGCTATTTCAAATCTTACCCAAAATTATTTTCATTTATCAGTATGGGATTATGAAAAATTACAAATTACCTTGGAAGAGGTTGGATTTAACAATGTTAAAAAGATGGAGTATGGTAAATCACAAGATCAAAAACTATTGCTTGATTTACAAGAAAGAGCATGGGAAACACTTTATGTCGAAGCTCAAAAGTGATTATTATTTATTTATAACCAAATCCTTCTTGACAAAAAAAATAAACTTTTTTAAATGTTAGTATATTGATTTTACAATTTGCTAATATTATGCTAAACTCTTGCTATTATACTATATCTTATTTGTTAAATCAAGCTAATTTTATATATTTTACAACATTACAATTTGAACTAAAAAAGCAAGATTTTGTAAAGCTTAGGGAAGTTTTTATATTAGCTTGTTTAAACCAAGAAAAGAATATAGTCATTTATTAATAAAATTATAATATTTATAAAAAAGGGGTATGCAGGATTATACAATAAATTCTCTTTCAAATTTTATTGAAATTATTTCAGAACTTAATGACAATCAATATGAATATTGTTATCGTGGTGATAGTGACAGCAATTATGAGCTCATACCTACTATATATAGAAAATATAAAAAAAAAACAATATATAGAAAACGAAGATAAAATCATTAGAGAGGCGATTTTAAGAAATCCAGAAGAGTTTCAAAATCTAAGAACTAACTTTGAAATTCTATCAAAAATGCAGCATTATGAATTTCCTACGAGATTATTGGATTTAACTGAAAATCCTCTTGTTGCACTCTATTTTGCAGTTAGTTCAAAAAATAATAAAAATAAAGATGGATGTGTCATAATCTTTAAAATCAACAGAGAAAATATCAAGTATTATGATAGTGATACAGTAAGTATTTTATGTGCTATTGCGAAAATTGAGTCTAAAAAGTTTAAAGACTTTCAAGAAGAATTTAAATCACTATTAATGTCACAAGAAGACAAAGAAATGGAAAATTTAAAGGATGATATAATAAAAAATAAAGAAAATATTGTTTCAATAGTGTATAACTATATGGTAGAAAATAGCAAAGATAAGAAGTTAAGAGAAAAAATCAATGAGGTTTTCAATCAAACAAGTCTTTTAAAATATATCACTCAAGAAGTAAAGCTGGAGAAACCATATTTTAATGGTCAAGTGGATCTATTAGACTTTCATAATCGTATAGTATATGTAAAATCAAAAATGGATACAAAAAGAATCTCAGCACAACAAGGTTCTTTTTTATTATTTGGGATAAAAGACGCTGACAAGTCAAAGTATGCTCAATTTGAGGAAAAACAAATAGAGACAATCAAGGTTATAGTACCAAAACAATATAAAAATAATTTATTTATTCAACTTTCGAAATTTGGTATAACCCAAGATAGATTATTCCCCGAAATAACGAATTCCGCGAAAGTAATTAAAAGTAAATTATAAATACAATATAAAAATATTTCTTAATATATATATCTAATTGTTATATTGCTTATGGTTATATTAATAAATTTAGTAAATATGAATCACAAATCAAGAAAATCATAGAAAATTTAAATGTAAAGTATAATATGGACTCCAAAATGGTTTTAAATACTTAAAACATTTATTCAGAGGTGTTTTTTATGCCAACAATTCATAAAAATGCAAAATTGACTCCCAAAATGAGAGAACAAATTCACTATGAAAAAGGAACATTACAAGAG
>JBEQAN010000112.1:0-5013 GCA_041640315.1 Leptospiraceae bacterium | reverse complement strand
ATTTATTTATGATTTGTGATGAAGTGTTTACTGGTGCAGGTCGAACAGGTCCGTATTTTTCATATGAACACGCAAATATTTATCCAGATATAGTAGCTTTAAGTAAAGGACTTTCTGCTGGTTATGCTACATTTGCAGTGACCTTAAGTTCAGAAAAAATATATCAAGGGTTTTATTCTGACGAAAAAAAACATACGTTATTTCATGGACATTCTATGACGGGGAATCCTCTGGGAGCATCTATAAGTATTACATCCATAAAATTATATGACATGTTAAACATTATAACCAAAATCCAAGAGATAGAAAATTGGCATAAAGAACTTTTAATAGATTTAAAAGAAAGTTTAAGGAAAATTGGAATACATCATAAAATAAAAACTACGCGATATTATGGTTCTGTTTCTGCTATAGAGGTTGAAGTATCAAAAGAGGCTTTAAAAACGTTTAATTTAGAAGTCATTGATTTTTCAGTAAGAGAAGGAGCGTTAATTCGACCCCTCGGAAATGTTTTATACATAGTTCCACCGTATATTATAACTAAAGAAGAATTAAGATTGGTTTATCAAGTAATTTATAAAATTATAAAAGAAAAGGTTTAAGACTCTCATAAAATAAAAAAACAACCCTTTTATATCTTTTTTTAATTGACGTATAATTTTTTATTAGTCTTGTGGTTATTATTGACGCTGCCTTAGCTCAGCTGGTAGAGCGACTGACTTGTAATCAGTAGGTCGTGGGTTCGAATCCTACAGGCAGCAATGGGTAGGTGGCCGAGCGGTTAATGGCACCAGACTGTAAATCTGGCACCCGGAAGGGTTACGGAGGTTCGAATCCTCCCCTGCCCATATTTAATTATCTTAGTTATGATAAAAAAATACTTCACGGAAGAGTTCTCTAAATCTCCAAACGATATAATACCATTTCATGCATATAGGGTTTTAGCAATAGTTTTTACCATAGGAACACACATTTTAGATAGTTATAGAAATATTATAAAAAACACATACTTAATCAATTTAGATGAAAATATGCTTTTTTGTATGGATTTACTCTTTTTTGTAAGTGCCTATTTTATTACATTACCATTGTTAAAAAACGATTTAAACTCAAGGGAAATAAAAGCATTTTTTTTTAAAAGGTTGATTAGAATTATTCCTACTTTTTATATCTCTATTATAATTTACTGGTATTTTGTTTATCAAGAATTTCATAAATTTTCTAAAATTATCTTAGAAACTCAAGCTCAAGAAATCATTTTAATCTATCAAATTTTAGAACAAAAACTAAAGTATGTTTGGGGCGATTTTTTATTTATTTCGAATTATATGCCAGTAAGAATTGTAAATATAGGATGGGCAGTTTCAGCAATCTTTCATTTTTACGTAATAATTCCTTTTTTAGTTTTTATAGTGAAAAAATTTTTCAATTCCTATAGAGTTTATATTTGGGTTTTTTTATATATTTTATTTACCTTTATTAGATTCTATCATTATTATTATGAAATTACATTGTATAAAATTTATTTTATGACTCACACACGTTTTGATTCATTTGTCATGGGAATTCTATTTGCTGAGTTCCATGTTTATTATGAAAAACATCAGAATAAAATTCAAATCCCCGATTACATTAGATATTTTCTAAGCATATTTCTCATTACCAATTTATTTTTGATTTTATTAGGTGATTATTGGCAAATCCCAGTCATGAGATACTTTTTAAGGTATAACTGGTTTAACTTGATCGTGTTTCTTATGGGGGTGTACTTTTTTGTTTTTAAAAATGTGAAGGATCACTTCATTCAGTTCTTTTCATTTCCTTTTTATGTGCCACTCTCGAAAATAAGCTATAGTGTCTTTATTTTTCATGAATATATTATTGTTCTTATAAATAAAAATTCATCTATCCTTTTTAAAAGTAACATGAATGATTTAAAAATTGTTTCTAATGCACTGATGGCAATTTTTCTTTCTATAATATTTGGTTGGATATTTTATCTTTTATTTGAAAAACCTTTCTTAATGATAAAATCAAAATCTAAAGCCACTCGATAATAAAACTCAAAATGGGAAGAAGAAAGATCAAAAAAATTACACTACTTAAAACAAAAATCTGTACCGAAAACTTTGTATTTAAATTAAAAATCACACTCGAAACAATAGAATAAACTGCTCCGGGCATAAAAGACATAATGAAAATAATTTTTTTATCAAATTCAGAAATTATATGATTGGGAATTAACCATAATAAAATAAACGTAATGAAAGGAATTATTACAAATTTACCAATCAAAACAAATATGACAGAAGAATGCATCATAAATAAATTACGAAATTTTAAATTTAATCCGAGAGATAAATAATAAAAAATAATAGATATATAAATGAAAATCTGTACAATTCTACCCAACAATTCGTTTTTGAATAAAGGAAGATGAAAATTTACTAGTATCACACCTAATAAAAGACCATAAAAGGGAAAGAATCTATAGTCTTTGAAATTAATTTTATACCTAAGGGATTTTTTTTTAAAATGACGATTTAACTGCCATTGTATCCAAGGAAATAAAAACAAATAAAGATAAAAATAAAAATAACTAATAAAAACCAAAGCTTTACTTAAACCTTGATCCCCTAAGATATAATAACATACAATTCCCCCCATAGTATAGCCATGATTTGCAAGGGATAAATTTGTAATAATGCTAATGCGATTTCGATATGAGAATCTTTTTGAATAAAAATACCCTATAAAAAAGCCCAGAAAAACTAAAAACAATCCCCCTAATGGCAAAACGAAAATTGAAAAAAAATTATCTAATTTTCCTATAAACCAAATAATAATGATTGGTTCTAAAAATATTAAATTGAAGGATAAAATCCTTTCAGAAAATCTTTTGATTTCTATTTCTGTTAATTGAAAACGATATCTAATGAAATACCCAATAAGAAATGGTAGTACAATCAAACTTTCAATAAAAATAAAATTCACATTATGCATAATTTTTTTATTGACTTTAATAAATTTTCTTTTAATAAAGATAATATGAATAAAAAAATTTGGGATATAATAACGTCCATATTATTTATAATATTATTAGCATATATTATCTTTTACTGTGCTTCTTGTACTACAGCAACTAACATCGTTGGGGGGGAACAATTCGAAGGATGGAAATCTGAAAATGGAATTGATACCTTTTATGTGAGAACTTCCGCTCGAGCCAGCGAAAATGCTATTGAAAAAGATGATCAAGAAATGATGAAAGCTTCTTGCACAGAAGCATCTAAACTACAAGCCTTAGATAACATGATTCGTAAAATGATAGGAGAAACAATAGAAGCGCAATCGGGGATGTTAGATGGTCAGGCGACTAACTATGCAATTACTTCCATTCGAAGTGGTGTAATCAAAGGTGTTCAAACAAAAGAATGTGCCTCTATTGGTGGAAGTTGGAAAAATTGTCAATGTATTCATTTTGTCTCTGGTAAAAACTTAAAAAAACAAATTGAGTTTGAAGTTCAAAAAGCATTACAAAGTAATTAATTCAACTTTATTTTTACCTTGATTCTAAATATAGGCAATAGGAATTTCATTAATATCGGTTGTATATCGCTTTGATAGATGATATTGCTTTGGATGCCACGATTGTAGAGGAATATTTAAATTTTTAGCAAATTGGATTTTTGTTTTGCCAGAGTGATTATAATATTTCATTAATTTTAATATAGTTTCATTTCTTTCCTCTTCTTTTTTGTAATTACGAGGATCAAATAAATTTTGTTGCTGTTCTTTTATAGAACACAATTCTAATGCTATAACCCCCATTTTTTTATATTTCACTCCTTCTTTGAAAATTTGATGTAGAATTTCTTTCGCGTGATGATATAAGATGCGAATAGAATTTGTCGGTGTTTCTAGTTTCTTAATCCGATAATTTGAATAATATGGTTCTTTTTTATTAAAAGGGTTACTCTTAATAAAAACTCCAATGTAAGTAGGATATTGTTGTTGTTTCATTAATTTTTCTGATAACTTTTCAATAAAAGACATTAAAACTTGTTCTAACTCCTCTAAAGAGATGATAACCTCACCAAAAGAACGAGAAACAACAGTATTCTTTTTTTGAGGATGATATGGCTCAAGCTCATAACAAGGAATACCTCGTAATTCATAGACCATACGAAGACCATTGATTTTTAAATGCTTTTTTATCCAGTAATCATTTTGTTGAATCAATTCATATGGTGTGGTAATATTCTTTTTGTATAAAAATTTAGAAAGTTTAGTACCAATCCCCCATACCTCTTCTATGGGTATACTTTTTAATAACATAGATTCTTGATGAATTGAATTAAATACCCCTTTGTATTGTGGGTTTTGTTTGGCATATTTATTTGCAAGCTTTGCTAAGGTCTTTGTCCTACCTATACCAATACATGAAGGAATTTTTAACCATCGTAAAATTTCGCTTCTTACAAAAGAACAATAATCTACTAAATCATAACGTCTTAGAGTAGTTAAATCAATAAAACTTTCATCGACTGAGTAAACCTCAACCTCTGGGAAAAAAATTCCTAAGGTTTCATGAAAACGATAACTCATATCCGCATAAAGAGGAAAATTGCTAGAAAAAACATAAACATGATTTTTACTTACTATATCTTGGATTTCAAAAAAAGGCTGTCCCATTTTAATCCCAAGGCTTTTAGCTTCTGGAGAACGCGAGATGACACATCCATCATTATTGGATAAAACAATCACCGGTTTATTTTTTAATTTGGGATTAAAAGCAATCTCGCAACTTGCATAAAAATTATTTGCATCAACTAAACCAAAAATTTGATTACTTTCTTGTTGGATGAATGACATATGTGATCACTCCCCATATTTCTACTGAATCATAATCAAATATTTCAATCTCTTGAGAATTGACATCTAATATATAATATTTATTATTTTTTTTTATTAATTTTCTAATATAAAATTCTCCATTCATAACCATTACTA
>JBEQAN010000111.1:0-5018 GCA_041640315.1 Leptospiraceae bacterium | reverse complement strand
CATTGCATATTTAACAAAATGTATTTTGATTGAAAGAGAAGGTTCGAAAGAACACAAAGAATTAGTATTAAAGAAATTGACTTATGTTTTAAAAAAAAAAGAACCTATATGTATCTTTATTGAAGGAACAAGAAGTGCAACAGGTAGATTATTAGAAGATAATATCAATTATGGGGTTGGACAATTATATCTTGATGTTCCAGATTCTCAGATCTTAATAGTTTATATAAGAGGATATGATCAAAAATATAAATCAGATTTTCCGAAAAAGAATGAAAAGTTCTTTATAAAATATAAATTAATGAAACCCCAAGTACAAAATAAAGGATTTCGAGCTCAAAGAGAAATTACAAGACAGATATTAGAAGAGTTAAAAACATTTGAAAATGAGTATTTTTCTTACAACAAATGATGTGGTTTATGGAAATGATATTGTGGATTTAAAAGATCCCGATGCTTCTATTGAACATTTGAATTCAAGGTTTATTAAAAAAATATGTACACAAAATGAAATTCATTGGTTTTTTCAAAATGAAAACTATAATAAAGAAGATCTATTGACTTTATGGAAAATATGGGCAATAAAAGAATCCTCATATAAAGCAATTTCCAGAATATTTTACATCCCTTTTTTTAAATATAAAGAATATATAGTGCAGCAAGATTTTTTAAGTACTAAATATAAAAATTTTTTATTAAATAATATTATATATTTTAATTTAGAATTTGTTTTAGCTTTATCCTATTTTTATGGTAAAATAAATATTGATAAAAATATTAAAGAAAACATATTATTTCTATCATGGATAAAAAAAATCATAACAAATGATGACAGTTATCTAAAAGAACAGAATAGTTATTCAATAAAAATTAGAAAATATATCAATGATACATTATATGATATCTTTCAAGAAAAAACGATGATTTATCGTAAATTTGAACCAGAACACAATATTTATATGCCCCCTTATTTATATTTTAAAAGATCCTTTTATCCAATTTCATTAAGTCATCATGGTCGTTTTCTCCTTTTTACTTTATCTGTAAGAGAAGATTCTTTTGATATTATTACAAAAAATCATACTTTTTCTATAATAAAAATTTCACCTATGCATTATTTAATTTACGAAGAGAAATAAATATACCAACGTGATATTCCGAAGGATATTAGTACATGCCAAGGATGGCTTAGATCCTAACATGGAGGTAATTACATGAAAACTATAGTTAAAAAAAAATTCTTGGAAGATAATCACCTACAAACTTCATCAATTCCTAAAACATTACTAATGTTGGAGGAATTTAAATTAAATCCTGATAAAAAAAAGATTCAATATCACTGTGATTGTAATTTAGAAATTAATAAAAAACATAAAGAGAACTGTATTTATAATCTTGTTTAAAAGATGCCGAAGGTCGGACTCGAACCGACACGAGCTAGCGCCCGGTAGATTTTGAGTCTACTGCGTCTACCAGTTCCGCCACTTCGGCAAAATATAATAATAAAATTTCTTTTGCATATATTTTGTAAACTAAAATTTAGTTCATATGTTAATTCTATATAGAGATAAGGATTTCTTATTAAAAAACGATATTTGCCATTTATCAAAAGATGAAATTCATCATTTAAAAGCATTAAGAATTTCTAAAGAGGAATCTTTTTATATTTCTGATGGAGAAGGCTCAGGCTATAAAGCTTTTTTTAAATTACCAGATTTAGCCATTATCCAAAAGGATACAATCATCCAGGAAAAAAAATTGTATAATGTTTGTTTGTTTACTGCCTTACCCTCTGGAAATCGTTTAGATAAAATGTTAGATATGGCGGTACAATTGGGTGTATATAGTTTATATCCAGTAATTTTTGAATTTTCAGAAAGAAAGGAATTTTCTTTAGAACGAATGGAAAGAATTATAAAACAAAGTGCATCACAATCTCGTCGTTTTTTCTTACCTAAAATTTATAAGCCTATCAAATTTCAAGATATACAACTTTTGAAAAACAATTTTTCTTATATTTTTTATGCAGATATCTCTCTCAAAAATTCTATATCCTGGCAAGATTTCCTACAAATTATAAAATCAAATACTTTAAAAGATATAGCTATTATTGTAGGTCCAGAGGGTGGATTTTCTTCGTATGAACGCTCTGTTATGGAACAACATTTTCAGGGTATAACCCTTAACGAAAATATTTTAAGAATTGAAACCGCAGTAATAAGTATTTTATCTATCTTTCAATTTATAAAATTAAATTTAAATCTCTCATTTTAATGTTTTATTGGGTTCTTCTATTTGTTGTATATTTTGTTGATTTCTATAACTTTCTTTGTAAAATTCAAAAAAAGATAGTATTTTATATAATTCATTGATAGATTCTTGGAAACTATTTGAAATCTCAGGTAAATTTTTTATGGATTGATTTAGTTCGGAAATAGATTCATAAATTGTTTGGACTTCTCTATCAATTGCTTCCTCGTATTTCATGGAACTATCTAAAAAGAAGAACATTGTATTTATAGAAAATCCGAGTTTTTCAATAATATTCTTTACTTCTTGGTTTTCATTACTAAGTTCATTTTTGATTTTAACGATTTCATCAATTACATCCTGTATTGTGATTAAATCTACAATCACTCTATTAAAAAGTCGGGAAGTTTCAATGGTGTTTTGACTTGCTATTTTTGCGGTTTCTTTATTCTGTTCAACTATATTTTGAATATTTTTTACATTTTCTCCAATCCTGCTTGATAGCTTAGAGATTTCTTCTGCAACGACTGCGAAACCTTTTCCAGCTTCTCCAGCTCGAGCAGCTTCAATAGATGCATTTAATGCAAGTAAATCTACTTGTTTAGAAATTTCCTGAATAAAACTTACAATTTTTTTTATTTTTGTAGAATTTTCTTCTAAATCTATCATCATATTTTTTAATTCTTTTAATAAACCCTTACCAATGTTTGCTTCGTTTTTAGTAGATGTATAAAGTGATAGTAATTTTTGAACTGTATGATTCATATGATCAATATGTTCATTTAAAAGTTTAATCACATTTAAATGTTGTTCTGATTCTTTTATATTTTTAAAAATATCGTTATATAATTCTCTATAAGTATTATTGATTTCTATAATTTGATTTTTTATATGTAAAGATTGATCTATTACTTTTTGGGAAGATTCTTTGAATAATTCAATAATTTGATTATTGGTTATCCATAATAGCTCTGAATGTTTTTGATTGGCAAGAATTTGTTTTAGGATTTCTAAAATTTTAATAGTAAAACTTTCGAGTTTTAGAATTGCAACACCAATATTATTATTAGGAAGTTCATCTTGATAGGGTATAGGGAATCTCCCATGATATAATTCATCAATAAAATAATTTATTTTTGCTACGTTAATGATTTCTTTTTTAAGAAATTTTATAAAATAGCTTATATAAAGAATTATAATTGGAAGTGAAAATGCGAAGGATATATTAAAACCAAAATTTATATATTTTAAGATATCATGGATCGAATGGATAGTATATATTTTATAAGATGAAAATTCATCCATATATACCAAATAATAATGATTTTTTATTTCCATTACTTTATATTGATAAATGGTAGGTATAAGATTATTTTCTATATAATCAATAGGAATTTCTGGTATATTTGTGTAATTATAAAAATTACCATATTGATCTTTTATTATAATTTTATTTTCTATCAATGAATTTTCGAATTCATTGGATACTTGTTCTAATGGATGAATTAATATATTTTTTTTGTATAATTCAATAATTGTTTTGTAATCTTCTATTGTTTGTTTAAAGGCAAACCATTTTGCTAAATTGTATCCATTACCATGGAGTAAACCAAGTGTTAATAATGCAGCGAGTAATAGTTGAATCGAAGATTTTGTTCTTACACTGGGTGGTTGAATTAACTCTGGTGGGAAATTAAAAAATTTCGTTTCACTAATTTTTTTTGTTATAAAATAATTATAAAATCCTTGTTCTACCAATAAAGATAAACTTATGAAGATTAAAAGAATAGAAATTAAATTATGATAAAAAATAAATCTTTTTTTTAAGACAAGTGTAGTAATCAGAATAAATAAAATTGATATAATAATAAATCGAACTGTGTTTATAATAATAATTTTGGTATGAATAGTAATAAAAAAATTCAAACAATTTAATTCTTTTAATTTTTTTGAACCATTAAAATGTTCATTGATATCTTGTTTTTCTATTTCTTTTCTATTAATATTGAAAGTAGGTTTAAAATAAAATTTCATTATTAAAAAACTATAAAATTCATTAATTCCTATTAAAAAAATTATCATAAAGAGTATATCATAAAGATTAATTGTATTAAAATAGACTTCTAAGTATAAAGTAAGATAAACAATAAATACAATGAAAAAATTATGAATTATATCTAGTTTTAAATAAATAGATTTTGTTATTGGATATAATGTTTGACAATAGGACATAATTTGTGTATTCCCTATTTAACTAAATAATAGAATCTGTAAATCATTTTTCAAATTTATGAATAAAGCATGAATGATTGATAAATTTTATTACATTGTTTAAAAATGATTTGGTGTTCGTATAATGTATCCAGTGATTCCCTTCTAGTTCTATTATCGTAGATTGTGGAAAAAAGGTTTGAATTAAAGAATAGTCTTCTTCTGTTATATAATTCGAATCTTTCGCTTTGATAAATAATGTTTTTTTATTAAATTGTTTATTTTCAAATTCTAGTATTTCTTGTAAATAAATCCCTTTTTCCAGGGCTTTCGTATTGATTTTCCAGTGATATCCTGTAGGTAATTTTTCAAGATTCATCATTAAAAATTTTACGATTTCTGCATTAGGATGAATTTTTAATAGATGTTGTTCAATCTCACTTCGAGTTTGAAATGTTGAAACATCTGTTTTTAAGACTTCGAACTCTTTTTGATGGTGTGGTGGATAAATCTTGGGAGCAATATCTACAACAATTAACTGATCGATTTTATCACCG